>NZ_JBFULU010000004.1:0-282408 GCF_054049735.1 Bradyrhizobium sp. P5_C12 | reverse complement strand
TCCCAATGCCCTGCGTTCTCATCATCGACGACCAGAAGGACGTTCGCGCAATGGTCGCGATTGTGCTCCGGGTCAACCATTTCGAGGTTGTGGAGGCCGCCAGCGGCGCGGCGGGGGTGAAAGCCTTCGCCGAAGGCTCCTTCGACGCGGCGATCGTGGACATTTTTCTCGGCGACACCAACGGCGTCGACGTCATTGCGGCCTTGCGCGAGCGCGCGCCGGGGCTTCCCGTCGTTGCGGTGTCCGGCATGACRGCACTCGATTTCATGGAGCAGTCGCCCCAACTGGCCGACGTGGTCTGCCTGCAAAAGCCGTTTCGGCCGAACGACCTCCTGCAAGCGCTGCGCAAGGCGCAGGCTGCCGCAGGAGGCGAGCTGCCGGCGGCGGTCTGACCGTGCCGCAAAAAGAAGCGCCCCGGGCAAGCCGGGGCGTGTCGACGATTGCATGGTAGCCCGGACCTGACAGTCCAAGGCCCGGCGGTGCCTCAGGTGCCACCGCCCTTGATCTCGGCGTAGCCGCCCTTGGCGTCCCACTTGTAGACGACGTAGTCGAGCTGCTTGATGTCGCCCTTGGCGTCGTACTCGATCGGGCCGATCACGGTGTCCCACTTGCCCGCCTTGATCGCCGCCATGACCTTCTTGGCGTCGGTGGTGCCGGCCTTCTTGGCCGCCTGCGACCAGACCTGCATCGCTGCGTAGGTGTAGAGCGTGTAACCCTCGGGATCGATGTTCTTGGCCTTGAAGGCGTCGACGATCTTCTTCGCGGTCGGCTTGTTGCGCGGATCGGGGCCGAAGGTGAACAGCGTGCCTTCGCCGGCCGGGCCGGTGATGGAGGCGTACTCCTTGTCGGCGAGCGCGTCGCCAGCCATCAGGATCGTCTTGAGGCCCTGGTCGCGCATCTGGCGCAGGATCAGGCCGCTCTCCTGATGGTAGCCGCCGACATAGACCAGATCGATGTTGTCGCGCTTCAGGCGCGAGACGATCGCGTTGAAGTCCTTGTCGCCCTTGTTGTAGGACTCGTACATCTTCTCGGTGATGCCGGCCTTGTTGAGCGCCTTCTTGGTCTCGTCCGCAAGACCCTTGCCGTAGGTGGTCTTGTCGTTGAGGATCGCGATGTTCTTGCCCTTGAAGTTCTTGGCGATGTACTGCGCCGCGACCAGGCCCTGCTGGTCGTCGCGGCCGCAGACGCGCGCCACGTTCCACAACCCGCTATCGGTGAACTTCGGATTGGTCGAGGCGGGGGTGATCTGGAGCACGTTACCGTCGGCGTAGGCCTCGGAGGCCGGGATCGACGACGACGAGCAATAATGCCCGGCGACGAACGGTATCTTCGCGCCCGCGATCTTTTCGGCGATCGAGCGCGCCTGCTTGGGATCGCAGGCATCGTCCTCGACGTTGAGCGCGAGCTTCTTGCCGTTGACGCCGCCGGCGGCGTTGATGTCGACCACGGCCATTTCGGCGCCGTTCTTCATCTGGCGGCCGAAGGCGGACTCGCCGCCGGTCATCGGGCCTGCGACTGCGACGGTGACATCCTGCGCGAACGCCGCGCTCGACAGCGCGATGGACGCGCCGAATGCCAGACCGATGAGCTTCAGTGATTTCATGAGATACCTCGCGGGTGGTCGCCTGTGGGAGTTGCCGGGCACGCCCGGTCCAAACCGGCGCCATTCTCGAATGATTTTGAAGAGAAGTCACCGGCAAAATACGGGCATTGGCGGAGATATCTCGCCACATTCGGCCGCACGTCATGCGCCTTTAGGCTAGTTCAGCCGTGCCGGCCGCCTTCCAGGTAGGCAGCGCGAATCTCCGGGCGCTGCAACAGCTCGGAGCCGGTCCCGGCCAGCGTGATCAGGCCATTGACCATGACGTAGCCGCGATGGGCGAGCTTGAGCGCATGGTTGGCGTTCTGCTCGACGATCAGGACGGTCAGGCCGTCCTGCCGGTTCAGGGTGCGGATGGCGTCGAAGATCTGGCGGGCGATCAGCGGTGCCAGCCCAAGCGAGGGCTCGTCGAGCAGGAGCAGGCGGGGGCGGCTCATCAAAGCGCGGGCGATCGCCAGCATCTGCTGCTCGCCGCCGGACAGGGTTCCGCCGCGCTGGGCGTAGCGTTCCTTCAGCCGCGGAAACAGCGCGAAGACGCGTGCCAGCGTCGCGTCGCGCTCCGAATCGGTGCATCCGGTGGCATCCGCCCCCATCTGGAGGTTCTCCGCCACGCTCATGCGCGGGAAGATGCGCCGGCCCTCCGGCGATTGCGCGATGCGCAAATGCGCGATCTCGTGGGTGGGCACGTCGGTGATGTCGCGGCCTTCGTACAGGATCTGGCCGGCGCGGGCGCGCGGCTTGCCGAAGATCGTCATCATCAGCGTCGACTTGCCGGCGCCGTTGGCCCCGATCAGGGCGACGATCTCGCCGGCATTGATCTCGACATCGACGCCTTTCAGCGCCTCGATCTTGCCGTAGGCGGCGTGCAGGCCGCGGATCGCGAGCAGGGGAGCGGTCACGACCCGCTCTCCATCACGGCCATCGCCTCTTCCTCGTCGGCCCCGAGATAGGCGGCGATCACCTTGGGATCGTCGCGGACCGCGCGCGGCGAACCTTCGGCGATCTTGACGCCATGGTCCATCACCACAATGTGGTCGGAGATTTCCATCACCACGGACATGTCGTGCTCGATCAGGAGGATCGAGGTGCCCTGCTCGTTGCGGATCGACAGCAGCAACTCGCTCAAGGCGGCGCTCTCGCGGGCATTGAGACCCGCGGCGGGCTCGTCGAGGCAGAGAAGCGCGGGCTCGGTGCACATCGCGCGTGCGATCTCGAGCCGGCGCTGGTCGCCATAGGCGAAATTGCCGGCGGCATCGTCGGCGCGATCGAGCAGGTTGACCCGCTTCAGCCATTCGGTGGCGAGATCAATCGCGCGCTTTTCGGCGTCGCGGTAGACGGGCGCGCCGATCAGCCCGAGCAAGGTGAAGCCGGAGGCGCGCATCAGTGCGTTGTGCTGCGCCACCATCAGGTTTTCCAGCGCGGTCATGCCGGGAAACAGGCGGATGTTCTGGAAGGTGCGGGCCACCTTGGCCTGCTTGGCGATACGGAAATCGTTCAGCCGCTCCAGCGCGATGACCTTGCCGTCGTCATGGGTGAGGCGGATGCTGCCGCCACTCGGCTTGTAGAAGCCGGTGATGCAGTTGAAGACGGTGGTCTTGCCGGCGCCGTTCGGTCCGATCAGCGCCGTGATCTTCTTCCGCTCCGCCGCAAACGACAGGTCCTGCACCGCGACGATGCCGCCGAAGCGCATGGTGAGCCGGTCGACGCCGAGGATCTTCGCGTCGCTCATCCGTGCCCTTCCTTGACGAGGTCGGAGGAGATCGCCTGCGCCTTGGTCAGATACACGGTCGGCGCGCGATGGCCGATCAGGCCGCGCGGCCGCCAGATCATGATCAGCACCATCGCCATGCCGAACACCAGCATGCGGTAGGTCTCCAGGCCGCGGAACAGCTCGAATCCGCCGATCATGGCGAGCGCGGCAAGCGCGACGCCGAGCTGCGAGCCCATGCCGCCGAGCACGACGATGGCGAGCACCAGCGCCGATTCCTGGAAGGTGAAGGATTCCGGGCTGATGAAGCCTTGCCTTGTGGCGAAGAACGCGCCGGCGAAGCCGCCGAACATGGCGCCGGTCGCGAACGCCGTGAGTTTCGTGGTCGTGGTGTTGATGCCGAGCGCGCGGCAGGCGACCTCGTCCTCGCGGAGGGCTTCCCAGGCGCGCCCGATCGGCAGGCGGCGCAGGCGGATCGTGACCCAGTTGGTGAGAAGGGCGAGCGCGAGGATCAGGTAGAACAGGAAGACGATGCGGTGGGTCGGCGAATACTCGATGCCGAGCCTGGCGGCGAGCCCGTTGTCGCTGTTGTCGAGCGGGATGCCGAAGAAGGAGGGGCGGGGAATGCTGGAGACGCCGTTGGGGCCGCCGGTGAGGCTCTGCCAGTTGATGATGACGAGGCGGATGATCTCGCCGAAGGCGAGCGTCACGATGGCGAGGTAGTCGCCGCGCAGCCGGAGCACGGGGAAGCCGAGCAGCACGCCCCAGAACGCGGCGAGGATGCCCGCGAGCGGCAGGCAGACCCAGAACGACCAGCCGAAATTGGTGGCAAGCAGCGCGTAGGAATAAGCGCCCACCGCGTAGAAGGCGACGTAGCCGAGATCGAGCAGGCCGGCGAGTCCGACCACGACATTCAGCCCCCAGCCGAGCATGACATAGGTGAGCACGAGGATCGCGAGGTCGAGGATATAGCGCTGATCATAGAAGATCACCGGCACCAGCACCGTGAAGATCAGAAGCGCCGGAGCGAGGTAGCGGCCGATAAACGACATTCCGCTTTGCACCGCCGGCGGCACCAGCTTCTCGGCGCCGCTCGGACCGATCCATTGCCGCAACAGCTCGATCACGATCGAGCCGCCGAACACGGCGGCGACGAGGGCTGCGACCTCGCCGAAGCGCGTCCAATAGGTGAGCTGGCCGTCGGAGCCGGCCTCGGTGCGGACGCCGACCATCAGCGAGAACAGCACCAGCGCGACCAGCGCGCTGAGCAGGGATTTTTTCAGGATGTAGAGGATGCCCGCCGAGCGAGGGGCCGTCATGGGTGAGGGAGCTGTCACGCGGCCGGTCCGTCAGACTTTTTCGACTTCGGGACGGCCGAGCAGGCCGGTCGGCATGAAGATCAGCACGACGATCAGGATCGAGAACGCCGCGACGTCCTTGTACTCGACCGAGAAATAGGCCGACCAGAATGTCTCGATCAGGCCGATCGCGAGGCCGCCGAGCATGGCGCCCGGCAGCGAGCCGATGCCGCCGAGCACGGCCGCGGTGAACGCCTTGATGCCGGCGACGAAGCCCATGAAGAAGTCGACCAGGCCGTAATAGAGCAGGTACATCAGGCCCGCGACCGCGGCGAGCGCGGCGCCGATCACGAACGTCATGGAGATGGTGCGGTCGACATCGACGCCGAGCAGTGCCGCCATGGTCTGGTCCTGCTCGCAGGCGCGCATGTCGCGCCCGAGCCGGGTGCGCGAGACCAGCCAGGTGAAGATCGCCAGCAGCACGATGGTGGTGATGACCACCATGATCTGGATGTTGGAGAGCTGGATCACGAAACCGTCCTGGCTCTCATGCAGCGTGTAACCGCCGGTGATGAGCGGCGGGATCGGCTTGACGCGCGCGCCTTGCGCCACCTGCGAGTAGTTGGTGAGCACGAAGGACATGCCGATCGCCGACAGCATCGGGGCGAGGCGGAAGGAATGGCGCAGCGGCCGGTAGGCGATGCGCTCGATGGTCCAGCCATAGAGTGCGGTGATGGCCATCGAGACCAGGAGCACCACGAGCAGGATCAGCGGGATCGCGGTCAGCCCGAGCGAGATCAGGATCAGGAAGGTGATCAGGGCGATGAAGCCGCCGATCATGAAGACGTCGCCATGGGCGAAGTTGATCATGCCGACGATGCCGTAGACCATCGTGTAGCCGATCGCGATCAGGCCGTAGATCGAGCCGAGCACGAGGCCGTTGATGAGCTGCTGGGCGAAATAATCCATAGGCTGCCGTTACCCAAACCTGACGCGGCTCAAAGGGAGCTCTTGAGAAGAGTTCTTGGGCCCCGGCAGCCCTTGAGCGTTCTGTCAGTTTTCTAACAGGAGGGAACTGGCGGCTGCAACTGGTCAGGCCTCGGCATAAAGGCTTGTACAGAATTCATTTCGCGCCCGGTTCCAGCGTCCCGAGAAGGAACCGGGTTCCCAGGCAACCAATATCAGCGCCCGCCGTTATCCGCCCCGTGACGTCCAACAAGGGAGTTCCCCCCAAATGACGAAGCAGCAGAACCAGAATCCGGGCCAGCAGAACCAGACCCCCGGCCAGCGCCCCGGTCAGCAGCAGGGCGGCGGCCAGAAACCCGGACAGCAGAAGCAGGATCCGATGCGTCAGGATGACAAGCCCGGCCAGCAGCACGGCGGCCAGCGCGATCAGGACAACTAGAAGCCCACGAGTGGAGAGCCCCGCCGCAAGGTGGGGCCTCTTTTTCGTTGGCGTGTTGCTCCGTCATTCCGGGATGGTCCGAAGGACCAGACCCGCAATCTCGAGATTCTCAGGTGCGCAATTGCGCACCATAGTTCGATGCTGATGCATCGCCCCGGGATGACCATGAGGGGGGCCTGTTAAGGTAAACAAAGGGTTTAAATTGCCGCCATAGTCCGATGCGAGTTAGCTCCCGGCAAAGCCTTTCCATTGAAGGCGGGTGGCAGGCGAAACGGGAAGCGGCATGTTCAGGAATTGGCGGATCGGCTCGGTCAACGGCGCGCTGCTGGCGGCCTATTTCATCCCGGCCTGGACGCTCGTCGCCTTCAACATCATGGTGGCGCCGGTGCACGGCCTCTACGAGCGGCCGAGCGTGGCGGTGGCGCTGTTCCTCAGCGACCATCTCCAGATGGCGGGGATGAGCACGGTGCGCGCCGCCTGGCTGCTGGCGCTGGGCCGGCTGACCGTGGTGGCGTTCTTTGCAATCTACCTCGCGCTGCTCTGCGTCCCCCGTGTCCGCAAGTCCGGCGGCAGCGATGAGGCGCTTGCCATCGCGCTTGCGATCGGCAGCCTGATCTCGTTTGCGAGCATGGTGATGGCCTCGAAGGTCGGCGAGATGGCCGCGCTCCGGCTGCATGCCACTGAGCTGTTGCTCTTGCTCGGCGCTGCCATCGTGATCGTGATTGAACGCCCGGAGGCGGCGCCGCAGGCCGCCGAGGCCCCCGCGCCGCTAGCCCTTGAGCAGGCCGAGCTCCTGCACAATCGCTGAGGCTTCCTTGACGGCGTGGTTCGCCGCCGGCACGCCGCAATAGATCGCCTGTTGAAGCAGGATCTCCTTGATGTCGTCGGGGGTGAAGCCGCCCTCGGCAAGTGCCGCGCGTACATGCAGGCGGAATTCGTCCCACTGCCCGAGCGCGACCATGGTGCCGATGACGAGCACCCGCCGCGTGCGCTCGTCGAAATGCGGCCGCGTCCAGATCTCACCCCAGGCATAGCGGGTGATCATGTCCTGGAAATCGGTGTTGAAGGTGTTGCGGTTGGCGATCGACTTGTCGACCCAGGCATTGCCCAGCACTTTGCGGCGTACGTTCATGCCGGCGTCGCGGCGCTTCTGGTCGTCCATTGTGTTTCTCCGGATCAGTCATTCCGGGGCGCCTCGAAGAGGCGAACCCGGAATCTCGACGTCGTGAATGCCGATCGAGATTCCGGGTTCGATGCTTTGCATCGCCCCGGAATGACGATAAGCGCAATCAACGCTGCGTCAGGAAGCCGACCACCGCGTCGGTGAAGGCGTGCGGCTGCTCGACGTTGGAAATGTGGGCGGCGTCGATGATGGTCATGCTCGCGCCGGGAATGTTCGAACGGATCAATTCGCCCGCCGAGATCGGCGTCGCCATGTCGTGGCGGCCGGCGATCACCAGCGTCGGGCTCTTGATCTTCGGCAGCAGCTCGCGCTGGTCGAGCGTCGACAGCGCCTCGCAGCAGGCGAGATAGCCCTCGACCGGCGAGGCCAGCAGCATCGATTTCATCCGGGCGGTGATCTGCGGCTCGCGCTCGCGGAAATCGGCCGTCAGCCAGCCGCCGATCACGGCATCGGCGACCGCGGCGATGCCGCCCTTCTTCACGGCGTCGATGCGCTCCAGCCATTTGGTCGGCTCGGCATAATAGCAGGAGGTGTTGGCGAGGATGAGCTTGCCGAAGCGCTCCGGCGCGTTGGCGCCGAGCCATTGCCCGACCATGCCGCCCATCGACAGGCCGCACCAATGCACCTTCTCGATGTTGAGGTCGTCGAGGATCGCAAGCACGTCGCGGCCGAAGCGCTCCATCGTATAGGGGCCGGGCGGCACGTTCGACTTGCCGTGGCCGCGGCGGTCGTAGCGGATGACGCGGAACACCTGCGTCAGCGCCTTCATCTGCGGCTCCCACATCTGAAGCGTGCAGCCGAGCGAGTTGGACAGCATCAGGGTCGGCCCGCCGTCGCGGCCCTCGACGGAGACGTTGATGAGGCATCCGTCGGCATCGATCATGGGCATGCGGCGTCTCCGTTTTATTTGCGCTCAGGGCTGCTCTATTCGCACTCGAGGCTGTCGAGCAGCCGGTCGATCAGGGCTTGGGAAATCCCTTGATAGGCCATCGGTTCGAACAATGCCGCAATTTTTTCCGGCGAAAGATGCGCGGCGACCTGCGAATCGGCCGTGAGCACGTCGCGCAGATGCTTCTTCTCCGCGACCGCGCGCTTGCTCGCGGCTTCAATGAGGTGATGCGCGTCGCTCTTGCCGACCTTCTCCGCCAGCGCCATCGACACGGCCTCTGCCATGATAAGGCCGTGCGTCGCCTCGAGATTGCTGCGCATGCGCGCCGCATCGACGTCGAGCCCTTCGGCGATGTCGACGATCGCGGCAAGCGCGCCCGAGGTGACCAGCATCAGCTGCGGCAGGGTCGGCCATTCGGCGTGCCAGGGACCGGCGCTGCGCTCGTGGTCCTGCACCTGCGCTGCAAAAATCGTCGCGGCGAGCTGCGGCGCCATGGTCGCGCAGCCCAGTGCGCTTGCGGCCGCAACCGGGTTGCGCTTGTGCGGCATGGTCGAGGAGCCGCCACGGCCTTCGCCGGCGGGCTCGAAAGCTTCCGCGACGTCGGTCTGCATCATCAGCGAGACGTCGCGGGCGATCTTGCCGCAGCTCCCGGCGAGAATCGCGAAACCCGATGCGGCTTCGGCAATCCGGTCGCGATGGGTGTGCCAGGGCGCCTCGGGCAGCGGCAGATTGAGCTCGTGTGCGAGCCGTTCCGCAACGGCGAGACCCTTGTCGCCGAGCGCTGCGAGCGTGCCGGCGGCGCCGCCGAATTGCAGCGCGAGGCCCTCGCGGCGGAGCCGGCGCAGACGGCAGCGGGCGCGGGCGAGGCTTGCGGCGTATTCGGCGGCTTTCAGGCCGAACGGCATCGGCAGCGCATGCTGCAGCCAGGTCCGCGCCACCATCGCGGTGTGGCGATGTGTCCGCGCCAATGCGGCAAAGCCCTTGATGGCGCGGCTGAGGTCGGCGTCCAGCGCATCGATGCCTGCGCGAAGCGTCAGCATGGTGGCGGTGTCGATGACGTCCTGGCTGGTCGCGCCCCAATGCACGTAGCGCGCAGCTTCCGCATCAGCCTTGCCGACATTGGCGGTCAGCATCTTGACCAGGGGGATCGCCAGATTGCCCGATCGTGTCGCGGCCTCGGCCAGCGCCGCCATGTCAAAGGTATCCGCCTTGCAAGCCGTTTCGATCGGGCCCACGGCGCCGGCGGGAATCACGCCGGTGGCGGCTTCGGCCCGTGCCAGGCCTGCCTCAAAATCGAGCATGTTCTGGAGGGTGGACCGGTCGTCGCAGACGGCGCGCATGGCCGTGCTCGACAGCATCGGCGCGAGCAGGGGGGAGAGGGATGTGCTCATGTTGCGTGCGACCTAACCACCACAGCACGGCTGTGCCAATCCCAAACCGCTCACGCAAGCTTTTTGCAGTTGCGAATATGCATTGCACGTGACCGGGGGGCACCCTTTCCTTTGCGGCCCCCGTGCGTTACTTGAGCAGCGCTACTCAACGTGATCCCGGGAGGCACCCATGGCCATGACAATGAACGGCGAAGTCCAGCTTGCGGCGCCGCGCGAAGCCGTGTGGGCCAAGCTCAACGATCCCGAGGTGCTGAAGGCCTGCATCCCCGGCTGCGAGGAGCTGGAGAAGACCGACGACGGCGGTTTTCGCGCGGTGGCCAAAATGAAGGTCGGTCCGGTGTCGGCGCGCTTCAAGGGCAAGGTCATGCTCAGCGATCTCGACCCGCCGAACGGCTACAAGATCTCCGGCGAAGGCGAGGGCGGGGTGGCCGGCTTCGCCAAGGGCGGCGCCGTGGTCAAGCTCGCGGAGAAGGACGGTGGCACGCTGCTCGCCTATGACGTCGAGGCGCAGATCGGCGGCAAGTTGGCGCAGCTCGGCCAGCGCCTGATCAACGGCACCGCCAAGAAACTGGCCGACGAATTTTTCGCGAACTTCGCCAAGGCGGTACAGGGCTGAAGGCCCTCGCGTTTTGTCATGGCGCCTTGCGTCCGGGGTGATGTTGCCCCGGGGCATAATGGCCCATATGATGGGTTGGAATAATTATAAGAACCGCTTCGACGGGACCCGTTGGGGCGCTGATAGAGAGTGCTTATGGCAAAAATCTCCCTCATCGTGAACGGCAATCCTGTCACGGCCAACGTCGATCCCCGCACCCTGCTGGTGCAGTTCCTGCGCGAGAATCAGCGGCTGACCGGGACCCATGTCGGCTGCGATACCTCGCAGTGCGGTGCCTGCGTCGTGCATCTCGACGGCAAGGCCGTGAAGTCCTGCACCACGCTTGCCGTGATGGCCGACGGCCACGAGGTCAAGACGATCGAGGGACTGGCCGCCGACGGTGCGCCGCTGCATCCGATGCAGGAGGCTTTCCGCGAGCACCACGGCCTCCAGTGCGGATTCTGCACGCCGGGCATGATCATGACCGCGATCGACATCGTCCATCGCAAGGGCCACGAGCTCGACGACCACACCATCCGCGAGGAGCTGGAAGGCAATCTCTGCCGCTGCACCGGCTATCAGAACATTGTCGCCTCGATCGCCGCCGGCGCCAAGGCGATGGCGAAATCAGACCTCGCCTAACCCGACACGCGCGCATCCCGCGATCAGGACACCCTCATGTACGAATTCAAATATCATCGCCCCGGGACCGTGCGGCAGGCGGCCAACCTCCTGGTGAAGAACGAAGACGCCAAGTTGATCGCCGGCGGCCACACGCTGATTCCCGTCATGAAGCAACGGCTCGCGAGCCCGCCGCATCTGGTCGACCTCTCCCACATCGAGGGGCTCGACGCGATCGAGATGAAGGGCCGCTCGCTCGTGATCGGCGCCACCGCCAGGCACGCCGAGGTCGCAAGCTCGGCCATCGTCGGCGAGGCGATCCCGGCGCTCGCCAATCTTGCCGGCGGAATCGGCGATCCCGCCGTGCGCCACAAGGGCACGATCGGCGGCTCGCTCGCCAACAACGATCCGACCGCGGATTATCCGGCCGCGGTGCTCGCGCTCGGCGCCACCATCGTCACCAACAAGCGCCGCCTTAAGGCCGAGGAATATTTCCAGGGCCTGTTCACGACCGCGCTGGAAGCCGACGAGATCATCACCAAGGTGATGTTCCCGCTGCCGAAGAAGGCGGCCTACATCAAATTCCGCAACCAGGCCTCGCGCTATGCGCTGGTCGGCGTCTTCGTGGCGCGGCGTCCGTCGGATGTGCGCGTCGCCGTCACCGGCGCCGGATCGGAAGGCGTGTTCCGCGTCACCGCGTTCGAGGAGGCGCTGAAGAAGCGCTTCGCCGCCAAGGCGCTGGACGGCATCGAGGTGCCGGCGGAAGGCCTCAACAGCGACATTCACGGCAGCGCCGAATACCGCGCGCATCTCATCGGGGTGCTGACCCGGCGTGCTGTCGATGCCGCCAACGCCAAGGAATGAGTGGGCCGGATCAACTGGCCCGACACTTGCCCCCGGTGAGGGCTTAGCGAGACTGGCTCTTTCATGACTCTCACGGCCCTGCCGGCATCGGTCGATGCGATGCTCGAACTCCTGACGTCGCGCGGCTACCTCGCGGAGCGCTCGCTCGCGACGGTGACGTATCTGTCGCTGCGCATGGGCCGGCCGCTGTTTCTCGAAGGCGAGGCCGGCGTCGGCAAGACCGAGATCGCAAAGGTGCTGTCGGCGGCGCTGGGGCGGAAGCTGATCCGCCTGCAATGCTACGAAGGCCTCGACGTCTCGTCCGCCGTCTATGAGTGGAACAGCGCCTCGCAGATGATCGCGATCCGGATGGCCGAAGCCGCCGGCGACACCGACCGCGACCAATTGTCATCGGATATTTTCGCCGATCGCTTCCTGATCAAGCGGCCGCTGTTGCAGGCGCTGGAGCCCGATGTCGCGGGCCCGCCGGTGCTTCTGATCGACGAGCTCGACCGTGCCGACGAGGCGTTCGAAGCCTATCTCCTGGAAATCCTCAGCGACTTCCAGGTGACGATTCCCGAGTTCGGCACCGTGAAGGCGCCGCATCCGCCGATCGTCATCATCACCTCGAACCGCACCCGCGAGATCCACGACGCGCTGAAGCGTCGCTGTCTGTATCACTGGGTCGATTATCCCGCAGCCGAGCGCGAGCTCGCGATCGTCAAGACGCGGGTGCCGGGCATCTCCGCCAAGCTGTCGCAGCAGGTGGTGCGCTTCGTGCAGGCGCTGCGCAACCAGGACTTCTACAAGTCGCCGGGCGTCGCCGAGACCATCGACTGGGCCACCGCTCTGTCCGAGCTCGACGCCCGCTCACTGACCCCGCAAGTGGTCGGCGACACGCTGGGCGCGCTGTTGAAGTACCAGGACGACATCACGCGGATGCAGGGCGACACCTTGCAGAAGGTGCTGAAGGACGCGACGAGCGAGAATTGATCGTTGTTGTTCCGGGGCGATGCGAAGCATCGAACCCGGAACCTCGAGATTCCGGGTTCACGCTTCGCGCGCCCCGGAATGACGGCTGAGAGTGTGGACCCATGGCCATCAACCATCTTGCGCCGGAGCTGACCGAGCAATTCGCCGACAACATCGTCGGTTTTGCCCGTGCCTTGCGTGCGGCGGGGCTGCCGGTCGGGCCGGGGGCCGTGATCGACGCCGTGAACGCGCTCCAGGTGATCGACATCGGCAACCGGTCCGACGTCTTCACCACGCTGGAGGCGATCTTCGTCAAGCGCCACGAGCACGCGCTGGTCTTCAAGCAGGCCTTCAACCTGTTCTTCCGCGCCTCCGAGGAGTGGAAGCATATGCTGGATTCGGTGCCGCTTCCGGATGGCGCCAAGAAGAAGCCGCCGGCGGCCGCGCGCCGGGTGCAGGAGGCGCTGTCGCAGCCGCGGATGACGGAGACGCCGCAGCATCAGGAGCAGGATTTGCGCCTGTCGGTCTCCGACAAGGAAATCCTTCAGAAGAAGGACTTTGCGCAGATGAGCGCGGCGGAGATCGCGGAAGCGCTGCGCGCCGTCGAGCGCATGAGATTGCCGCAGGCCGAGCTGCTCACGCGCCGGCGCCGGCCCGATCTGCGCGGCCTGCGGCTCGACCTGCGCCGTACGCTGCGCGCCTCGCTCCACACCGGCGGCGACATCATCGACATCCATCGCCTCGGGCGGATCGAGAAGCCGGCGCCGATCGTGGCGCTGCTCGATATCTCGGGCTCGATGAGCGAATACACCCGCCTGTTCCTGCATTTCCTCCACGCCATCGGCGACGCCCGCAAGCGCGTCTCGGTGTTCTTGTTCGGCACCCGGCTCACCAACGTCACCCGCGCGCTGCGGCAGCGCGATCCCGACGAGGCGCTGGCGAGCTGCTCGGCCGCGGTCGAGGACTGGGCCGGCGGCACGCGGATCTCGGCCTCGCTGCACAACTTCAACAAATTGTGGGCGCGCCGCGTGCTGAGCCAGGGCGCCATCGTGCTGCTGATCTCCGACGGGCTGGAGCGGGAGGCCGATTCCAAGCTCGCCTTCGAGATGGACCGGCTGCACCGCTCCTGCCGGCGGTTGATCTGGCTCAACCCGCTGCTGCGATTCGGCGGCTTCGAGGCCAAGGCGCAGGGCATCAAAATGATGCTCCCGCACGTTGACGAATTCCGCCCCGTACATAATTTGAGTTCGATCCAGGAGCTGATCACCACGCTCTCCCGGCCGTTGCCGCCGCATCACCGCAGCCTGATCCGTTCCGCAGCTTGAGAGGCCACCCATGCTCGATCGCGACGAGGATATTCTGAAGGCGGCGGAGGACTGGCAGAAGGCCGGCCATGGCGTCGCGCTGGCCACCGTGGTGGAGACCTGGGGCTCGGCCCCGCGGCCCGCGGGTTCGAGCCTGGTCATCAATGACGACGGGACGTTCCTGGGCTCCGTCTCCGGCGGCTGCGTCGAGGGCGCCGTGGTCACCGAGGCCATGGATGTGATCCAGAGCGGCAAGCCGAGGATGCTGGAATTCGGCGTCGCCGACGAGACCGCCTGGAATGTCGGGCTGTCCTGCGGCGGCACCATCCGCGTCTTCGTCGAGAAGGTCGGCTAGCCGTGAAGCTCGAGATCCTGCACGAACTCAACGCCGAGCGCGCCGCGCGGCGGCCGGTCATTCTGGTCACCGACACCGAGAGCGGCGAGCAACGGCTGGTGAAGGCCAGGGATTTTGCCAGGGATCCGCTCGGCGCCGAGCTGGAGAAGCAGCTTCGCATGGGCAAGAGCGCCAATGTCGAGGTCGGCGGCAAGAAGCTGTTCCTCAACGTCTACGCGCCGACCGCAAAGCTCGTCATCGTCGGCGCGGTCCATATCAGCCAGGCGCTGGCGCCGCTGGCGCGCTCGCTCGGCTACGATGTCACCGTCGTCGATCCGCGCACGGCCTTTGCGAGCCCCGAGCGCTTCCCCGACGTTCCCTTGGTCGCCGAATGGCCCGACACCGCGCTGCCGCCGCTCAATGTCGATCACTACACGGCGTTCGTCGCGGTGACGCACGATCCGAAGATCGACGATCCGGCGCTGCTGCACGCCTTCGAGCGCGACTGCTTCTATATCGGTGCGCTCGGCTCGAGGAAGACGCATGCCAAGCGCGGCGACCGGCTGCGCGCGCAGGGCGCCAAGGACAGCGACATCGCGCGCATCCACGCGCCGATCGGGCTTGCCATCGGCGCGGTCTCGCCGTCCGAGATCGCGGTGTCGATCATGGCCGAGATCACGGCGGTGCTCAGGCTACCACCCAAAGAAAAAGAAGAAGCGGCATGAAATTCGGCCCGGCGAGCCCCAGGGATGCGATCGGCGGGGTGACCGTCCACACCCTGCGTCAGGGATCGCTGGTGCTGAAGAAAGGTACGACGATCGGCGCGGCAGAGGTCGAGGCCCTGACGCGCGCCGGCATCAAGGACGTCGTCGTGGTGCGGATGGAGGAGGGCGACGTTTCCGAGGATGTCGCCGCCGCCAGCATCGCGCTGGCCATCGGCGGCGAGGGCATCCATGTCGAGCGCGCCTTCACCGGCCGCGCCAATCTGTTCGCCGCGCGCCCGGGCGTGCTGGTGATCGACCGCGCTGCGGTCGACCGCGTCAACAACGTCGACGAAGCCATCACCTTTGCCACGCTCTCCGCCTACAAGCCGGTGGTCGAGGGCGAGATGGTCGGCACCGTCAAGATCATTCCGTTCGGCGTCGAAGGGACCTTGCGCGATGCCGCGGTGAAGGCGGCCGGCAAGGACGTGCTGAAGATCGCCCCCTACGTGATCAAGCGCGTCGGCGTGGTCTCGACGCTGCTGCCGGGCCTGTCCTCCAAGGTGATCGACAAGACGCTGCGCGTCACCGCCGAGCGGCTCGCGCCGGCCGGCGCCAGCATCATCGCCGAGCGCCGGGTCCAGCACGAGGAGCCGGCGCTGTCGGCTGCGATCAAGGAGCTGCTCGCCCTTGGCGCCGAGCTCGTGATCGTATTCGGGGCGTCGGCGATCGCCGACCGCCGCGACGTGATTCCGGCGGCGGTTACCGAGATCGGCGGCGAGATCGAGCATTTCGGCATGCCGGTCGATCCCGGCAATCTGCTGCTGATTGCGCGCGCCGGCGGCGTGCCGGTGCTGGGCGCGCCGGGCTGCGCCCGCTCGCCGGTCGAGAACGGGTTTGACTGGGTGCTGATGCGGCTGTTGGCCGGCATCAAAGTGACGCGGTCCGAGCTGATGGGCATGGGCGTCGGCGGGCTGCTGATGGAGATCGTGACGCGGCCGCAGCCGCGCGCCGAGCCGGAGATCGAGGGCAACAGCCATGTCGCGGCCATCGTGCTTGCGGCGGGACGCTCGACCCGGATGGGCGGGCCGAACAAGCTTCTGGCCGAGCTCGACGGCAAGAAGCTGGTGCTGATCGCGACCGAGCAGGCGCTGGCCTCCAAGGCATCCGAGGTGATCGTCGTCACCGGTCATCAGACCGAGCTGGTCGAGCAGGCGCTGAGCGGCCTCAAGGTCAGATTCGTCCGCAATCCGGATTTCGCCGGCGGTATCGCAAGCTCGGTCAAGGCCGGCATCGCGGCGGTGCCTGATGGTTGCGATGGCGCCGTGGTTTGCTTGGGCGACATGCCGCTGATCGATGCCGGCCTGATCGACCGTCTCATCGATGGTTTCGCCCCGGACCGCGGCAATCTCATCGTCGTGCCCGTCAGCGAAGGCCGCCGCGGCAATCCCGTGTTGTGGTCGCGCCGCTTCTTCAAGGAATTGATGACGCTCGACGGCGATGTCGGCGCGCGCCACCTCATCGCCAGGCATACGGAAGCGGTCGCCGAAGTGCCGGTCGACGGCGAGGGCGCCTTCCTCGACATCGACACGCCGCAGGCGCTGGAAGCGGCGCGACGGGGATGACGCTGCGTAGGGTGGGCAAAGCGAAGCGTGCCCACCAATCCCAGATTGAGATGTAGATGGTGGGCACGGCGCTTCGCGCCTTTGCCCACCCTACGCAGCGACGTCCATCACTCGCCTACTTCTTGGTGTTCGAGAGCTTCTCGCTGCCGGCAGCCTTCAGCTCGACGCCGCTCTTGGTCAGGAGGGCCTTGTCGCCGCTGCTGAACGTGAATGTGTCGGCGCCCGCGCTGATGCCGTTCCACGCGACCGCTTCGCCGAGGGACAGATACCACAATCCCTGGAATCCCGTCGCATTGTTCAATTGCCCGGTCCAGACGGTGGTCGAGCCGCAGCCGAGGAAATTCACCGAGAAGCTGATCGCGGTGCCGGTGTTGCCATAGGCCAGCCAGCCCGTGGCACCTTGCGGCTTGCCCTCATCGCAGCTGTTCGCGGCGTTGTTGGTGTAGGTCCCCGTGATCGCGCCGGTGTTCGAGTTGAAGTTGGTAATGGCCAGGGTCGAGCCGTACTGGTTGGTCCAGGTCCAGTTCACCGACTGCGCACGCGCCGGCGGAAGTCCGATCAGACACGCCGACGCAATCGTTCCCAACAGCATTGTATTGATTGGACGCATGGTCGCCTCCTCCGGCTCTCTGCTTGGAGCTTCGACGACTTTAAATGAAGCGATTGAAAAATACAACCATAAGATGTATATTTCTTCTGTTCGTCCCGGCACCGCTTTTCAACCACTCGTTCACCAAGTGGAAACGAGCCGCGCTTACAGTCGCCTCCACCTGCCTTGGGGGGAGGGGATTCCATGGCTTCGAACGTCGTCGCGCGCCGTTGCGCGATGTTTTTCTTTGCGCTGTCGGTTTGCGTCGCCGGCGCTCGCCACATCACGGATGCGCATGCGGCCGGTGCCTTCGCGGTCGGCAAGTGCGGCGCCTATGGCCAGGCCTATGATTATGTCGCCGAGCACGAGGCGCGCAGCGTGGCACAGAAGCAGTGCAAGGGCGATTGCACGACCGTCACGATGAAGCGCGCCTGCGCGGCAATGTCGGTCGATCTCTCCAACCCGTGCGGCGCCTATGGTTATGCCGTGAAGCCGAAGATCTCGGCCACGCTCAATGCCGCCACCCGCGAATGCTACAAATACGGCGGCAAGGAATGCGTGATCCGCGCCTGGGCTTGCGACGCGAAGGGTTGAATTTCTCTTGCTGTCATTCCGGGGCGATGCGTAGCATCGAGCCCGGAATCTCGAGATTCCGGGTTCGGTCCTTTGGACCGCCCCGGAATGACGGCGGAAAGAAAAGATGCAATTCGACACCAAGATCGCCGTCGTGATCCGCAGCGATCTTCAGGCCTGGCAGAAGCTCAATGTCGCGGCCTTCCTCACCAGCGGCATCGCGGCTGCGTTTCCCGAGTGCATCGGTGAGCCCTACGAGGACGGCTCGGGGACAAGATATCACGCGCTGATCGGCCAGCCGATCCTGATCTACGGCGCCGACGGTCCGGCGCTGTCGCGCGCGCTTGACCGGGCGCTCACGCGCAACGTCAAGCCGGCGGTCTATACCGAGGACATGTTCAAGACCACGCATGATGCCGCCAATCGCGAGGCGGTGAGGGCGGTGGCGCGTGCCGATCTCAATCTCGTCGGCATCGCGATGCGCGCCGAGCGCAAGGTGATCGATAAAATTATCGATGGTTTGAAGTTTCATGGCTGAGCTCGGCGCCGGTTGCGGCGGAGCTGCTGTCATCTCGCTGTCGTGATGCATCCCCTGCGCAAACATTGGACTCTTTGACTCCAATCAATGAGAGCCGTGCGGGTGTCGCTAGTCTGCCCTTGCAATGCAAAGGAGCAGACCCATGCCGACCATGAAAGCCGCAATCGTCAAGCAATTCGGCAAGCCGTTGGTGATCGAGGATGTTCCGGTGCCGCAGCCCGGTCCCGGCGAGGTCCTGGTCAAGGTCAAAGCCTGCGGCGTCTGCCACACCGATCTGCACGCCGCCTCCGGCGACTGGCCGGTGAAGCCGGTTCCGCCCTTCATTCCCGGCCATGAGGTTGCCGGCATCGTTGCCGCGCTCGGGCTAGGTGTGAAGAATCTGAAGGTCGGCGATGCCGTCGGCGTCGCCTGGCTGCACGATGCGTGTCTATCTTGCGAATATTGCGAGACCGGCTGGGAGACGCTGTGCGAGCACCAGCACAACACCGGCTACAGCGTCAACGGCGGCTTCGCCGAATACGTCATCGCCTCGGCCGCCTTCGCCGCAAAACTGCCGGCGACGGTCGATTTTGCCGCCGTTGCGCCGATCCTGTGCGCCGGCGTCACCACCTACAAGGGCCTGAAGGAGACCGAGGCGCGGCCCGGCGAGTGGGTCGCGATCTCCGGCGTCGGCGGGCTCGGCCATGTCGCGATCCAGTATGCCAAGGCGATGGGGTTCAAGGTCGCCGCCGTCGACATCGCCGAGGACAAGCTTGCGCTCGCCCGCGAGACCGGCGCCGATCTCGCCGTCAACGCGCTTGCAGCCGATGCCGTGGACAAGGTCCTGGCAGCCACCGGGGGAGGGGCGCACGGCGTGCTGGTGACGGCGGTCTCGACCGCTGCCTTTGCCCAGGCGCTGAAGATGGTGCGGCGGAAGGGCACCGTCAGCCTCGTCGGTCTGCCGCCGGGTGAATTCCCGACGCCGATCTTCGACGTCGTGCTCAAGCGCATCACCGTGCGCGGCTCCATCGTTGGCACCCGCCGCGATCTCGACGAGGCCATCGCTTTCGCCGCCGACGGCAAGGTCAAGGCCGAGGTGACCAAGGTGCCGCTGGCGCAAATCAACGACGTCTTCGAGCGGATGAAGGCCGGCAAGATCGACGGCCGCATGGTGCTCGATTTTGGCTAACGCCTTCGCCTTACCCCGGCGGCATGCCCGCGAATTTCGGCAAGCTCGGATCGAGGCGATCCCATTCATGTCCGCGCGCGGCGTAGGTGACGACTTGCGGCTTGTAGCGGGCGGGCTCGTCGAGGCTCGCGGCGCGGATGGTGAAGATGTCGGGCATGGCCGCGAAGGTCAGGTAAACCGGCAAGCCGCACTGCGCGCAGAAGCCGCGGGTCTTCACGTTGCCGCTGTCGCCGACCATGTCCCAGTGTTTTGCCTCGCCCGTCACGGTGACGCCGGCGCGTGCAAAGGTCATGTACGAGCCATGGCCGCTGCCGCTTTCCCGCTGGCAGTCCCGGCACTGGCAGTGATTGCTGAACAGGGGCTCACTGGTGATCGAATAGCGGATCGCGCCGCAGGCGCAGCCGCCGGTAAAGGGCTTGGTCATCGCGATAACTCCTTACTTTTCTTCGCTGCTGATGCTGTCGAGCTGCCGCACGACTTTCTTCCAGCCGCCGCTCATGCCCGTGTAGGCCGACTCGTTCCTGGGCAGGACGAAGCCGGCATGAACCAGGCGGATCCGCGTGCCGGCTTCGACCGGGGAGAGGGCCCACGTCACGACGGTGTCGAGCGGCGCGCCGTAGCCGGTGTTGCGCGCGTCGCCACCCTTCCAGGCGTAGACGAGGCGCCGGTTCGGCACGACCTCCAGAACGCGGCAATGGATCACGCCGTCCCAGGAGCCGCCCGGGGTGGTCTGGAACGTGAAGGCGTTGCCTTCGACGGCTTCGAAACCGGTCGGCGGCATCAGCCAGCGCGCGATCAGCTGGGCGCTGGTCAGCGCTTTCCAGATCGTCTCCGGCGCGTGAGGGAGCACCTCGTCGATGACGATGTCCCGGATGTTGTCTTGGGTTTCAGCTTTCAACTCGGCAGCACTCACGGATCGATCTCCTTCAAGAGGTCACGCAGGTTCTGGAAGCGCTCGCGCCAGAAGACGCCGTAATGATCCATCCAGGTCACCAGCGGCTCGAGGCCTTGCGGCGCGGCGCGGTAGTAGACGTTGCGGCCCTCGGCGCGCTCGGCAACGAGGCCCGCCTGCTTCAACGATTTCAGGTGCTGCGAGATCGCGCCCTGGGTCACGCCCGAGCCGCGCGTCAGTTCGGCGACGCTGATCTCCCTGCTCTCGAACACACGCTCGAACACGGCGCGGCGGGTCGGATCGGCAAGGGCGCGCATCACGGCGGTGACGGAGTTTTGGGCGGCTTCGATCATGCAAATCTATTAGCTGAAGCTAATGAATTAGTCAACGCTAATGTGTTGGTGCTCGACCCTTCGACCAATTCTCCGGTTGACTATGACTGACTAGTCAGTCATAAATGAGAAATGACAAAGAAGCCCACCAGCGCCGCCCCTGGATCCGCAGTTCGAGCAGCGAGCCACGTGCCGGAAGCCGGGGAAGGGAGCGCAGCACCAGCCTCCAACCGTGCCACGCGCGCGGCGGAGCGGCGTGCGGCGATCGTGGAGGCGGCGATGGAGGAGTTCATCGCCCGCGGCTTTGCCGCGACGCGCCTCGACGACATCGCCAAGCGCGCAGGCGTCGCCAAGGGCACGATCTATCTGCACTTCAAGGACAAGGAGTCGATGTTCGAGGAGCTGGTGCGCATCGTGATCGTGCCGGTGGTGGCGCAGCTGACTGCGCTGCCGCCGCCGACGGGCTCGGTGCGCGACCTCGTCGAGGCGTTTGCCAGCAACTTCCTGAAACAGGTCATCGGCACCCGGCGCGGCGATCTCGTGCGCCTGATCGTGGCTGAGGGGCCGCGCTTTCCGTCCGTGGCCGATTTCTATTACCGCGAGGTCGTCTCGCGCGGGATCGCCAGCATGCGCGCGCTGATCGAGCTCGGCATCGCCCGCGGCGAGATCCGCGAGAAGAACCTCGCGCGCTATCCGCAGATCCTGGTCGCGCCGGCGATGATCGCGGTGATCTGGCAGAGCCTGTTTGCACGGCATGCGCCGCTCGACGCGCAGGAGATGCTGCGCGTCCATCTCGATTTGATTTTTGGCGAACGGAGCACGACATGAGGTCGTCGCAAGCAATTTTCAGATTGGCATTGGCCGCCGCGCTCGCAATCGGGCTTGCTGCCTGCAACGAGAAGCGCGATCCCGGCTTCCAGGGCTGGGTCGAGGCCGACATGATCTTCGTCAGCCCGGATGAGGCTGGCCGGGTGACGAAGCTGAACATCCGCGAGGGCGACGAGGTCAAGGTCGGCGATGCCCTCTATTCCGTCGACGACGATCTCCAGCTTGCCGATCTCAACCAGAACAAGGCGACGCTGGCCAACGCGCAGCAGACCTATGACCGCGCGGCCTCGCTCAACAAGACCGGTTCGGGCACGCAGGCCAATCTCGATTCCGCCGTGTCCGCCTTGCGCGTGGCGGAAGCGCGGGTGGCAACGTCGGAGACGCGGATGGCGCGGCGAAAAGGTTTTGCGCCGGTCGCCGGCACCATCCAGCAGATCTATTTCCGCGAGGGCGAGATGGTGGCGGCGCAGCGGCCGGTGCTCTCGATCATGCCGCCCGGCAACATGAAGCTGCGCTTCTTCGTGCCGGAGGCCGAGCTGCCGAAACTTTCGATCGGCGACACCGTGCGCGTCGTCTGCGACAATTGCGCCGCCGATCTCACCGCCAAGATCTACTTCATCGCGACCTCGGCCGAATACACCCCGCCGGTGATCTACAGCCTCGACGAGCGCAACAAGCTCGTCTACCTGATCCAGGCGCGGCCCTCGCGGCCGGACGCGCTGCGCGTCGGACAGCCGATCAACGTCTATCTGAACCCCAAGACTCCGGTGGCGGACAAGCGATGAGCGGCGGCAACGGCATCGCGATCGACGTCAAGGGCCTGACGAAATCGTTCGGCGGCCGCGAGGTCGTGCACGATCTGTCGATGCAGGTGAAGCGCGGCTCGATCTACGGCTTCCTCGGTCCGAACGGCTCGGGCAAGACCACGACCATCCGCATCCTGTGCGGCCTGCTCACGCCCGACAGCGGCGAGGGCACCTGTCTCGGCTACGACATTTTGCGCGATGCCGAAAAGATCAAGCGCCAGGTCGGCTACATGACGCAGCGCTTCAGTCTCTACCAGGACCTGTCGGTGCGCGAGAATCTCGAATTCGTGGCGCGGCTCTACGGCCTGCGCGATCCACGCGGCGCCGCGCGCGAGATGATCAAGCGGCTCGGGCTTTCGGGGCGCGAGGAGCAGCTCGCGGGCGAGCTCTCCGGCGGCTGGAAGCAGCGGCTGGCGTTAGGTGCCTGCACGCTGCCCAATCCGCAATTGCTGCTGCTGGACGAACCGACCGCCGGCGTCGACCCCAAGGCACGGCGCGATTTCTGGAACGAGATTCACGCGCTCGCCGCCGACGGTCTCACCGTGCTGGTGTCCACCCACTACATGGACGAGGCCGAGCGCTGCCACGAGATCGCCTATATCGCCTACGGCCATTTGCTGGCGCACGGCACGGTGGAGGAGGTGATCGCGAAATCCGCGCTGACGACCTACACCGTGACGGGCGAGGATCTGAACGGGCTCACCGCCGAGCTCACCGGCAAGCCCGGCGTAGACATGGTGGCGCCGTTCGGCACCTCGCTGCACGTCTCGGGCCGCGACGTTGCCGCGCTCGAAGCCAGCATCGCGCCGTGGCGCGAGAAGAGCGGCCTGCACTGGCAGAGCTCGCATCCCTCGCTCGAAGACGTCTTCATCGAGCTGATGGGCCGCTCCAAGGACAATTTCCAATGAGCGCCGTCGATCATCCGGCCCCCGCACACGACATCCGCGAGCGCTTCGGCTTCTGGAAGCGCTCCTATGCGATGCTGATCAAGGAGTTCATCCAGCTCAGGCGTGATCGGGTGTCGTTTGCGATGATCGTGATGCTGCCCGTGATGCAGCTATTGCTGTTCGGCTATGCCATCAACACCACGCCGCATAATCTGCCGAGCGCGGTGCTGCTCCAGGAGGACTCGGATCTCGCCCGCTCGATCCTGAAGGCGCTGGAAAACACCGCCTATTTCCGCTTCATCTACGAGGTGCACGACGTCGACGATTTCGACAATCTGCTGAAATCCGGCAAGGTGCTGTTCGGCGTCGAGATCCCGCGCGGCTTCGAGCGGGCGGTGCGGCGCGGCGACAAGCCGGCGCTGCTGGTCGCGGCCGATGCGACCGATCCGGTCGCTGCAAGCGCGGCGCTCGGCTCGCTCGGCATGGTGGTGCAGACCGCGCTCAAGCACGACCTCTACATCGGCGATCCCCCGGAGATGCCGTTCGAGATCCGCGCGCATGCCCGCTACAATCCGGCGGCGGCCTCGAGCCTCAATATCGTGCCGGGGCTGGTCGGCACCATCCTCACCATGACCATGCTGATCTTCACCGCGCTCTCGGTGACGCGCGAGGTCGAGCGCGGCACCATGGAGAGCCTGTTGTCGATGCCGATCAAGCCGGTCGAGGTGATGTTCGGCAAGATCATCCCCTACGTCCTGGTCGGGTTCGTCCAGGCCTTCCTGATTATCAGCATCGGCGTATTCCTGTTCGGCGTGCCCGTGTTCGGCAATCTGTTCCTGCTGGCGCTGCTGTCAACGCTGTTCATCACGACCAACCTGTCGATCGGCTACACGATCTCGACCTTGGTGCAGAACCAGCTCCAGGCCATGCAGATGTCGATGATGTTCTTCCTGCCGAGTATCCTCCTGTCCGGCTTCATGTTCCCCTTCGCGGGCATGCCGGCCTGGGCGCAATATGTCGGCGAGGGCCTGCCGCTGACGCATTATTTGCGCATCGTCCGCGCCATCATGCTGAAGGGCGCGACCATGGAGAATTTGCGCTATGACGCGCTGGCGCTGGCCGCGCTGATGCTGGTTGCGATGACCATCGCCGTGACGCGCTTCCGCCGCACGCTGGATTGAGGCAGACTGACCTCTGATGTCGTTCCGGGGCGATGCGCTAGCATCGAACCCGGAATCTCGAGATTCCGGGTTCACGCGTTGCGTGCCCCGGAATGACTGGGGGAGAAATGGTCAGCTTTGCGAGCAGGAAAACCCGGCAGCATGCCGCGCTATCAGAGGATTTCGAGCGCGAGCTGACGCGGGAGGTGCTGCGCACCGAGCTGTTGCGGGTGAGGGCGCTGATCATCACGGGCTGCGTCATGGTCTTGTTCCTCACCGCAACCTACCTGATCGACCCTGCCATCGTGAACCGGGTCTGGCGCGGGACGGAGGGCCTGGTCCACGAATACCTCCTCTTGGCGGGCTTCATCCTGTTCGAGGTCTGGGTCCACAGCCAGATCAGGCGAAACCTCAAGCTCGATCGCGACGTGCCTGTGATCAGGCGCTATATCAGCGCAACAATCGAAACGTCGCTGCCGACGATCATCCTGATCCTGCAGATTCGCAGCATGGGCGCTGGGCCCGCGCTCGGTTTCGTGTTGCCGCTGGCCTATTTCATCTTCATCATTCTTTCGACGCTGCGGCTCGATTTCTGGCTGTCCACCTTCACGGGATTTGTGGCCGCAGCCGAACTCCTGGCCGTCGCGCTGTTTTACAATTCGGCCAGCGACACCGGCGAACCCCTGATCTACTTCCACGCCGTGCGCAGCACCATCATCCTGATCTGCGGCGTGCTCGCTGGCTCCGTCGGCGCGCGGCTGCGGCGACAATTTGCCGCGAGCATCGCGGCGGCCAGCGCGCGCGACCGGGTGACCAACCTGTTCGGCCAGCATGTCTCGCCGCAGGTGGTGGAGCGGCTTATGGCGGAGGGGACGAGCGCCGCCGGCGACGTCCGTCGCGTCGCGGTGATGTTCGTCGACTTCCGCGGTTTCACCGCCGGCGCGCAGTCGCGCACGCCGCAGGAGGTCGTCGACCGCCTCGACGGCGCCTTCGCGGTGCTGGTCGACATCCTCGACCGCCACGGCGGCATCGTGAACAAGTTCCTCGGCGACGGCTTTCTCGCGCTGTTCGGCGCGCCGCTGGAGGCGGCCGACGCCGCGCATCGCGCGGCCGCCGCAGGCCGCGAGATGCTGACCGCGATGGACCGCATCAACGCGCAGACGAGCTGGCCGCTCAAGATCGGCATCGGCATCCATTTCGGCGAGGTCGTCGCCGGCAATATCGGCTCGCCCCGGCGCAAGGAGTACACGGTGATCGGCGACACCGTGAACTTCGCCTCGCGGCTGGAGGCGCTGAACAAGGAATTCGGCTCGCAGCTGTTGATCTCCGCCTCCGTGCGCGAGGCGCTGGGCAAGGACGGCGACGACGCCGTCGCACTCGGCGAGGTCGAGGTGCGCGGCTATGAGCAGCCGGTGGCGGTGTTTCAACTGGGGTGAGGCTGCTCGCGTTTCGTTGAAGGCGTGTGATGAAATATCTCGCGGCGATGTCCGCTCTTGCACTCAGGAAGCCGAAACCTCTCGGCTTCCGTTTGTCACGCGGAGAAAATCCATGACCCGATTGACTCTTGTCTCTGCCGCCCTGATCGCCGCTTCCGTCTATCAAACCCAGGCCGCAGCCGCCCGCGACGTCGCCCCCGCGCGGCGCGCCGTATCCCACGCAACGGCGGACTGCGTGAGGGCTCCAGCAGAGGGCGCGTATGCCTCTGCCCCCTACAAGGAGCCGCCCTGCATGCCCAAGACGACGAACTGACGATCGATCGAAGCGGGCGAGGCCGGGTTGGCGAAGTCTGCAACCCGGCCTCGCGCCGCTCCGTGCCGCCAGCTCCAGTCTTTGCGGTATTTCAGTAGCGCTTGACTCTGCTTTCATCTAGTCATCTATATGACTATATGAATTCAGCGCCTCTCGATGACCGCCTGCCACGCTACCAGCGCCTGCGCGACGACCTCGCCGCGCGGATCAACCGCAATGAATGGCGGCCGGGCGAATCGATCCCGTCTGAGGCCGAGCTCGCCGCGCATTACGGCGTCGCGATCGGCACCGTGCGCAAGGCGATCGACCAGCTCGTCAGCGACGGCGTTTTGGAGCGGCAGCAGGGCCGCGGCACTTTCGTGCGCCGGGCACGCTTCAATTCCTCGCTGTTCCGCTTCTTCCGTTTCCAGTCCGAGAGCGGTGAGCGGCGCGTGCCGAACAGCCGCATCCTCCGGCGCAAGAGTGTGCCCGCGACCTCTGCCGTTGCGTCTGCGCTGCGCATTCCCACAGGCGAGCCCGTCATCAGCCTGTCGCGTCTGCGCCTGATCGACGACGTGCCGCTGCTGGCCGAAGAGATCTGGCTCCAGCAATCGCGTTTCGCTGCGATCCTCGACATCGACACCGCGGAGTTCGGCGACCTGCTTTATCCACTCTACGAGGAGCGCTGCGGCGAGGTGGTGGTCTCGGCCGAGGAAATCCTGACGGTCGAGATGGCCAACGAAATGCAGGCGCGCCTGCTGCGGCTCGAGGCGCATGCGCCGCTGATCGTGATCGAGCGCCTTGCGCTCGACCTCGAGCGGCGGCCGATCGAATGGCGCCGCTCGCGCGGGCCGGCCGACCGCTTCCGCTACCACGCCGAGATCCGGTGACAGCGGGCTTCAACGATACCAACCAATAACGAATTTACGGGAGGAAGAATGTCGAACTGGTACAGCGGATGCTCGCCGCTGGAAAAGCGGACGTTTTGGGCAAGCTTCGGCGGCTGGGCGCTGGATGCGCTCGACGTCCAGATGTTCGGTCTCGCCATTCCCGCGCTGATCGCGGCGTTCGGCATCAGCAAGGCCGACGCCGGCCTGCTCGGCTCGATCACGCTGTTCTTCGGCGCGTTCGGCGGCTGGATCGGCGGCGCACTCGGCGACCGCTTCGGCCGCGTCAAGGCACTTCAGATCACGGTCGCGACCTTTGCGCTGGCGACCTTCGCCTGCGCCTTTGCGACGACCTACACCCAGCTTCTGGCGCTCAAGGCGATCCAGGGCCTCGGCTTCGGCGCCGAATGGGCCTGCGGCGCGGTGCTGATGGCCGAGATCATCCGTCCCGAGCATCGCGGCAAGGCGCTCGGCTCCGTGCAGAGCGCCTGGGCAGTGGGCTGGGGCGCGGCGGTGCTGCTGTCGGCGCTGGTCTTCACCTATGCGCCGGCCGACATCGCCTGGCGGCTGCTGTTCGCGCTCGGGCTGTTGCCCGCGCTCCTCATCATCTTCATCCGCCGCGGCTTGAAGGAGCCGCCGCGGGCCGTCGCAGCCGAGAAGACGCCGTTCTTCGCCACGCTCTCCGGCATCTTCCATCGCGACGTGCTGCGCTCGACGCTGATCGGTGGTCTGTTCGGCATTGGCGCGCATGGCGGCTACGCCGCACTCACGACCTTCTTGCCGACTTATTTGCGCGAGGTGCGGCATTTGTCCGTGCTGGGCTCCAGCGGCTATCTCGCCGTCATCATCGTCGCCTTCTTCTGTGGCTGCGTGGCGAGCGGCATCATCAGCGACCGTATCGGCCGCAGGGCCAATGTCGCCTTCTTCGCCAGCGCCTGCATCATCACCGTGCTGGTGTATATCTTCGCGCCGCTGACCAACGGCGAGATGCTGGTGCTCGGTTTTCCCCTGGGCTTCTTCTCGGCCGGAATCCCCGCGAGCATGGCGGCGCTGTTCAGCGAGCTCTATCCGGCGGGCGTGCGCGGCACCGGCGTCGGCTTCTGCTACAATTTCGGCCGCATCGTCTCCGCCGCGTTCCCGTTCCTGGTCGGCTTTCTCAGCGACCATATCGGGCTCGGGCCGGCCATCGGCATCGATGCGGCGTTTGCCTATTCGCTGGTGCTGATCGCGGTGGTCCTGCTGCCCGAAACCCGCGGCAAGGTTTTTGAGCAGACCGCGCCGTCGCGCGCCTGACGTCGGATGGGGAGCATCAACCATGACAGTCGGCCAGCACGGCCTCACGCGCCGCCAGTTTGGCATGGGCCTCGCATCCCTGATGTCGGCCGCCGCGACCGCGGGCAGCGCGATGAGTGAGACGACCTTGCCGACGATCGACACCCATGCGCATGTCTTCCATCGCGCCCTGAAGCTCGCGCCGGGCCGGCGCTATGCGCCGGTCTACGACGCGCCGCTGTCGCTCTACCTGGAGCAGCTCGACCGCAACGGCATGACCAATGGTGTGTTGGTACAGCCGAGCTTTCTCGGCGCCGACAACGCCTATCTGGTCGAGTGCCTGAAGCAGGCGGCGGGCCGCCTGCGCGGCATCGCCGTCGTCGATCCTGCTGTCTCCGCGGACGAACTGCGCGCGCTCGACCGCGCCGGGATCGTCGGCATCCGCCTCAATCTCGTCGGCCAGCCCTTGCCCGATCTCGGCGCGGCCGAATGGAAGACGCTGCTCGCTCAGGTGAAATCCATGGGCTGGCAGGTCGAGGTCCAGCGCAACGCCTCCGATCTCGCCGTGCTCGCGCCGCAGCTTCTCGACCACGGCGTGACCGTCGTGCTCGACCACTACGCGCTGCCCGATCCCAAGCTTGGCATCGCCGATCCCGGCTTTCAGGCCGTGCTGAAGCTCGGCGCGACGCGAAACGTCTGGGTCAAGATCTCGGCGCCCTATCGCAACGGCGCGGCCGGCGAGAGTTTTTCGAAGGAGGCTTATCCGCTGTTGCGCGAAGCCTACGGCCTCGATCGCCTGCTGTGGGGCAGCGACTGGCCGCACACCCAGTTCGAGTCCACGCAGGGCTACGCGAAGAATCGGCAGTTTCTCGATGTGCTGATCGCCGGGCCAGGCGAACGCGCGCAAGTGTTGGCATCGCCGTATCAGCTCTTCCGCTTCTGACGCGTCGTTCGCGATTGCTCCGAATGCTCCGAATTTTGGGG
This sequence comes from Bradyrhizobium sp. P5_C12, assembly GCF_054049735.1. NCBI lineage: Bacteria > Pseudomonadati > Pseudomonadota > Alphaproteobacteria > Hyphomicrobiales > Nitrobacteraceae > Bradyrhizobium > Bradyrhizobium sp. P5_C12. Next base: position 253,295 of record NZ_JBFULU010000004.1, on the reverse strand, counting down.
CATGACGGATGATGTCGACCGCTTGTAGACTGCCGGCGATGCAGCCGATCGCGGCTGCCGCTTGCGTGAGGAAGCAAAGATGCAGCGCCGCTACATCACCGTCGACGTGTTCACCGACCGCGCCTTCGGCGGCAACCAGCTCGCCGTGGTGCTCGACGCCGGCGGGCTGTCAACCACGCAGATGCAGGCGATCGCGACCGAGTTCAACTATTCCGAGACGACCTTCGTGCTGCCGCCGCGCGACAAGGCCAATGACGCGGAGGTGCGCATCTTCACACCGGTCCGGGAGATGCCCTTCGCCGGCCATCCGAATGTCGGCACCGCCTTCGTGCTGGCTTCGATCGCGAAGGAGCCGAAGGCGCGGCTCCTGTTCGAGGAGAAGGCGGGACTCGTGCCGGTCGACATTTTTCGGGAGCAGGGAAGCGTGGTCAGCACCGAACTCACCGCGCCGCAGCCGCTCTCGCGACTGGCGGAGGTTTCTGCCGCTGACGTTGCGGCCTGCATCTCCTTGACTGTCGAAGACATCAGGACCGATCGCCACGCGCCGCAAGTCGTTGGCGTCGGGACGCCGTTCCTTGTGGCGGAGCTGCATTCGCGCGATGCGCTGAAGCGGGCGAGGCCCGATGCGGCGGCCTTCGCCAGGGTATTGCCGCGCGACGACGCCCGGTCGGTGTGGTTCTACACGCGCGATGTGCCCGCGTCGGAGGCGCCTTGCGGGCGGCAGGCGCGGATGTTCATGCGCGGCGCCGGCGGTCTCGCCGAAGATCCCGCCACCGGCAGCGCCACCGTTGCGGCCGCCGCGCTGTTCGCCGATCTCGATCCCACGCGTGACGGCGAACTGAAACTCACGGTCGGGCAGGGTTTTGACATGGGCCGGCCGAGCCTGCTGCTGACACGCGTCCGCAAGCACGACGGCAAGATCGTCTCCGCCCATGTCGGCGGAAACTGTGTGAAGATGATGGAGGGGACGTTCCGGCTTGAGGGGGAGGCTTAAGTTGTCATGCCGGGGCGCGCGTGAGCGCGAACCCGGAATCTCGAGGTTCCGGGTTCAGCCCCGCGGGCTGCCCCGGAACGACGTTCAGACCTGCCGCCCCGCCAAATTCCTCACCGCCACGCCATCCCGCTCCTCAATGATCTCCGCGATCATCTGGCGGTGACAATGGGTGTGGTCGCGCTCGTAGCAGAGCAGGCAGACCGGGCCGGCCTTCTTCACCAGCGCCGAGAGCTCGTCCATCTCTTCTCTCGCCTGCGGCGTCTTCAGGTGCTTTGAATAGATCTTCTCCAGTACGTCAAACTGTGCGCTGCGCGCCGCGAGACGGCCTTCCTTCGGTGTGCCGAGGGCTGCGAGATGGACATAGGCGATGCCGCGGTCATCCAGGCCGGCGGCGAGCTGCTTCTTGGAGAAGCCCGGCCGGCGCGACGAGGTCACCGCGCGCACGTCGACCACCAGCTTGACGCCGGCCTGCTCCAATTCGTCGAGCACGGCCTTGGGCGGTGTCTGCTCATAGCCGATGGTGAAGAGCTGCTTCGCCTTTGCCATGAGCGACCCTCAGCTCACCCGTGCGATCAGTTCCATGGCGCCGTGCGGCGCGCGCACCTTGCCCTCGTGGATGACGTAGGCGAATACGTCGCGCGGCTCCTTCTTCGGCTTGGCCTTGTCGACCTTCGGCAAGTCGTCGGGTTCGCCGCCGTCGGCCCAGGCTTGAAATCGCTTGCTCCAGGCATGCAACTCCTTCGGCGGATAGCAGGTCTTGATCTCGTCATTGCCCTTTTGCAGTCGGGCATAGACGAAATCGCCGGCGACGTCGGCGATCGCCGGATACTTGCCGTGCTCGGCGAACACCACCGGCGTCTCGAATTCGCGGATCAGTGCGACGAAATCCGGCGCGCAGAAGCTGTCGTGGCGCACCTCCACCACGTGGCGCAGCGCGCGTCCCTCGAGCTTGCGCGGCAGGAGCTCGAGGAATTTGCCGAAATCGGCACCGTCGAATTTCTTGGTCGGCGCGAACTGCCACAGCACCGGGCCGAGATGGTCGCCGAGCTCCAGCACGCCGGAATCATAGAACCGCTTGATGGAATCGCCGGCCTCGGCAAGCACGCGGCGGTTGGTGGCGAAGCGCGGCCCCTTGACCGAGAACACAAAACCCTCCGGCACCTCGGCTGCCCATTTGCGAAAGCTCTCCGGCTTCTGCGAGCCGTAATAGGTGCCGTTGATCTCGATCGAGGTCAGCTTCGAGGCCGCGTAGGACAGCTCCTTCGCCTGCGTCAGCTTCTCCGGATAGAACACGCCGCGCCACGGCTCGAAAGTCCAGCCGCCGACGCCGATGAAGATGTTGCCGGATTTTTTTGACGCGGTTTTTGCTTTGGCCACGGGAGGATCTCGCATCGACGAGGAGGGGAAGGACTTCATCCTAATCAAACCAGATGTGATTGGCCAGTTGCGGCGTGCCGTCTAAGCTTTGCCACGGGTCTGCGAAAAAGGAGAACAAGATGCGGATGCTGATGGTCGGAGCCGCGCTCGTCATGATGACATCTGCTGCCATGACATCTGCGGCTTTGGCTGACGATGATGATGCGAAGGGCGCGCAGAAGCTCGCCATTCAGGGCCGCGACGATTACTGGCATTGCCTGGCGCGGGAATATTCGCGCGACAGCAATCAGGGCCTATCGGAACAGGATTTTGGCCGATCGGTTGCCGGCGCCTGTCCGTCGGAGCGGCAATATTACCGGGTGGCGCTGCTCGACTTTCTGACCACGCAATATCCGAACATTGATTCCGGTGCGCATCTCGCGACTGCGAACAGGGCGGTGGAGTCGGCGCAGAGGGACATCGTCACGGCCTTCGTCAAGCACAAGCCGCCACAGAAATAGCCCCATTAACCGTTGACGCCTCGGCCCCTTCCGGCCGCGCGCTCATCCATGGTATCACTGCCCGCATCTGCAACGGGGATAGGCTGCTATGTCGTCTGAGTCGGTGGGTGGCATTTTTGGCGCGATCGTCGCGGCGATGGTGCTTGCGGTCGCCGTCGTCTTCGGACCGATCGGCCAGTACGGCAAGCCCGCCAAGCCGGCAAAAGTCGACGCCCCGGCCGCCATGGCGCCCGCGGCTCCTGCCGCGCCCGCGCCGCGCGGTCCGGTGATCCGGGACGTTCCCAATCAATAGGGGCTCGAAATGGGCCCTGGGGCCCCTTGCGAAGCGTCTATGTCGTTCCTATCTAGCTACTAACGGCAACGTTGAGTGACAATCTCCGTTGCTGGGACGACCTTGGGATAGCTCAGGCTGCGCCGGATGTACGCGCGCCCGTTGTTCCGGGGTCGTTGGCATTTTGGGGCCCTTTTTAGGCCCTTCCCCAGAGAAACCCCGGCTTGGCATCGCAGGACGCGGCGGATATACGCTGCCGTCATGAATGAAGCGATCAGACCGGGCCCCGACAACCCGCCGCAGGCCCCAACGACGGCTTCGCGGTCGCCGGATTTGTCGGTCATCGTCCCGACCTTCAACGAGCGCGACAACGTCACGGTGCTGTACCGGCGGCTGGAGGCGGTGCTGGCCGGCATCGCCTGGGAGGTCGTGTTCGTCGACGACAATTCGCCAGACGGCACCTGGGACGTCGTGCGCGCGCTGGCGCAGCGCGACAACCGCGTGCGCTGCATCCGGCGCATCGGCCGTCGCGGCCTGTCGGGCGCCTGCATCGAGGGCATCCTGGCCTCCAGCGCGCCCTATGCGGCGGTGATCGACGCCGACCTCCAGCATGACGAGACGCAACTGCCGAAGATGCTGTCGCTGCTCGCGAGCGGGCAGGCCGATCTCGTCGTCGGCAGCCGCTACATCGAGGGCTACAAGAGCGAAGGCTTCAACAAGCAGCGCGCCGGCGCCAGCGCGCTCGCCACCGAGGTGGCGAAGAAGATGCTGCGGGTCGAGATCGCCGATCCCATGAGCGGCTTCTTCATGATTCGCTCCAATCGTTTCGAGGAGCTGGCGCCAAAGCTCTCCGTGCACGGCTTCAAGATCCTGCTCGACGTCGTCGCCAGCGCGAACGGCAGCTTGCGCGCCGTTGAAATTCCCTACACGTTCGGTGAGCGGCAGCACGGCGAGAGCAAGCTCGATTCCATGGTCGCGCTGGACTTCCTCGGCCTGGTGCTGGCCAAGTTCACCAACGACGCTGTCTCGCTGCGCTTCCTGTTGTTCGCGATGGTCGGCGGCACCGGCCTCGTGGTGCATCTCACGACGCTGTTCATCGGGCTTGAGCTGTTCAAGGAGCCGTTCGCGGAGGCGCAGGCCGCGGGCGCGCTCGTTGCCATGACCAGCAATTTCATCCTCAACAATTTCCTCACCTATCGCGATCAGCGGCTGAAGGGTTTTGCGCTTCTGCGCGGCCTGATCGCCTTCTACATCGTGTGTAGCGTCGGCCTGCTCGCCAATGTCGGCGTTGCCTTCTCGGTCTATGACCAGGAGCCGATCTGGTGGCTTGCAGGTGCGGCTGGCGCGCTGATGGGCGTGGTGTGGAACTACGCGATGTCCGGACTGTTCGTCTGGCGCAAGAAATAGCGCGCCAGGGAAGCAGCCAAGGAAACGCGTTAAGGAAACCGGTATGGGCGGGGCTGACGCGCGGATTGTCCGCAATACGGCGCTGGTGATCCTTGCGCTGGTCGGCTTGCGGCTGGTCGCGGCCGCCTTCACGCCGATCACCTTCGACGAAGCCTATTACTGGATGTGGTCGAAGAACCTGGCGGGCGGTTATTACGACCACCCGCCGATGGTCGCCTACGTGATCCGCGCCGGCACCATGATCGCCGGCGATACCGAGCTCGGCGTCCGGCTGGTCTCGATCCTGCTCGCGCTGCCGATGAGCTATGCGATCTATCGCTCAGCCGCGATCCTGTTCGGCGGCGCGCGCGTCGCTGCGACCAGCGCCATCCTGCTCAACGTGACGCTGATGGCCGCGGTCGGCACGCTGATCGTGACGCCCGATGCGCCGCTGCTGGTCGCCTCCAGCTTCGTGCTGTTCTTCCTCGCCAAGGTGCTGGAGACCGGCCGCGGTGTCTGGTGGCTCGCTGTCGGCGCCGCCGTCGGCGCGGCGCTGCTGTCGAAATATACTGCGATGTTCTTCGGCCCGGCGATCCTGATCTGGCTCGCGGCGGTGCCAAAGCTCAGGCGCTGGTTGCTCTCGCCCTGGCCCTATCTCGGCGGCGTCGTTGCCCTGGCGCTGTTTTCGCCGGTGATGCTCTGGAATGCGGACCATCAATGGGTCTCGTTCGCAAAGCAGCTCGGGCGCGCAAAGGTCGAAGACTTCCGGCCCGTCTTCATTGCCGAGCTGATCCCGACCCAGATCGCGTTCGCAACGCCGCTGGTCTTCATCCTCGGCGCGATGGGGCTGCACGCGCTGACCTGGCGCAGGGCCGGCGCGCTGGCCTCGCGCGTGCTGATCGAGACCCTGTTCTGGACCATCGTCGCCTATTTCGTCTGGCATTCGCTGCACGCCCGCGTCGAGGCCAACTGGTTCGCGCCGGTCTATCCGCCCTTCGTCGTCGCGGCTGCTGCCGCCGCCAACCTCGTGCAGTGGAAGCCACGCCAGCGGCGCCTGGTGGATTTCTGCCTGCGCTGGGCCGCGCCCACCGGCATCGTGATGTTTGCAGCGCTCATCGTGCAGGCCAACACGGGCTGGCTCTCCGGCTATCGCCGCGATGCGACCGTGCGCAGCGTCGGTGTCGGCTGGCGCGAGCTCGCATCCGAGATCGAGGCCGTGCGTGTGCGTGTCGGTGCGACCTGCGTGCTGGCGCCGGATTACGGCACGACAGGCTGGCTGGCCTTCTATCTGCCGCGCGGCACCTGCGTGGTGCAGCAGAACCAGCGCATCCGCTGGGTCAACATGCCCGAGCCCGATCCGGGACTGCTTGCGGGCAAGCTGATCTATGTTGATGAGCCGCGTCCCGACGGCCACCCCTTCCTCAACGACCTCTTTGCGCAGGTGACGCGCGTTGCGCAATTGCAGCGCAAGCGCGGGCCGCTCGTGGTCGAGACCTACGGCATCGATCTGCTGGAAGGTGCCAAGGGCGACGTGCTGGACCGCTCGCCGCCGCCGGAGGCGCGGTAGCTGCCTCCTCGGTCGTCCCGGCGAAGGCCGGGACCCATACCGCGTGATCCATCGATGAGCGCAGGTGCCTGTACCGCGCGAAGACCTGTTCACTACCAGCCTTCGTCAAACTGCTCCCTGGAGTTATGGGTCCCGGCCTTCGCCGGGACGACGGCGGCGTGTTGGGTGGGGAGCGGTGGAGTTCAGTCCATCATCTCGGTCCTGGCGGCGGCGTGGCTCGGCTTGCTCTCGTCGCGCCAGAACCAGACGGCGACCGTGCCGGATCGCCCGCGGACTTGCGTGCGCAGCGGGCCTTTCAGGGTGCTGTCGGGATCGCCCAGGAAGTCGGCCGCATCGAGCAGCGTATCGCTCAGCGCGAGCCGCGCATCGTTCTGCGCCGCGACCTCCATCAACCGGCTGGCCACGTTGACGGTGTCGCCCGTCGCGGTGATGTGCTGGTGGCTCTCGCCGAGGCGGGAGGCGACGATGGGGCCGAAATGCGCGCCGATCTTGAAGCCGACCTGGTCCCCGATCTCAGGGGGCAGCGAGGCGATCCAGCGTTCGACGCTGCGGTGCAGGTCGATCGCGCACCTCAGCGCGCGGGCGGCGTCGTCCGGCATCGCGCTCGGCAAGCCGAACAGGATCATGGCGCCGTCGCCGAGAAAGCCGGTGACCATGCCGCCACGGTCGACCGCCGCCCTGTCGATCAATGCGTGGAATGCCTTCAGGAGATCCCTGAGCGCGGTCGGATCGATCCGTTCGCTCAGCGCCGTGAAGCCGGACAGATCGATGAAGACGATTGCTGCGTTCTGCCGGACCGGCTTCGCCAGGAAATCGGGGTCGCGGGCCAGCCACTCCTGCACCGCGGGCGCCTGGAATTGCGCGAGCGACCGGCTCTTGGCGGTGAGATATTGCGTGCGACGGCCTCCCGCCCACAACTGCACGCCGGCGAAGACCGCAACCGGCGGCACTGCGGCGGCGAGCGTGGTCGCCGCATTCAGCCAGATGCCGTGCGTGAACGCGAACAAATTGAGCGCGGCCCACGCCATCATCACCACGGCGGCTGCGACCAGGCCGAACGCGCTTCGCCGCCAGGCCAGCAGGCCCACCAGCAGCATCGGCAGCAGGATCGCGGCGAGCGCGTCGGCGATATGGACCTTGCGGTCGCGCACGATGCCGTCGCCGGCGACGAGATGGGTGATCGCGGTCGAGATCACCTCGACGCCGGGCATCAGGGAATCGAACGGCGTCGGGTAGAAGTCGCCGCCGCCGGAGACCGAGGCGCCGATCACGACGATCCGGTTCTCGATCGCGGCGCGGTCGAGCGTGCCGTCGAATATGCTCTGCGCGCTGACGGTGCGGATGGTGCGGCGCGGGCCGTAATAGGTGATCGGCAGCGCGAAGTCGGTGTCGGTCGGCACCGCACGATCACCGAGCATGAGGTGGTCCGGCGCGATCGTCAGCGGTTGATCGAGCGCACGGCTCGCCACCCGCAACGGGAACGACAGCTCGACCTTGTCGCGGGTGCGAAACAGCATCGGCACCGAGAGCGGCGAGCCCGACTGTCCCGTCGCGACGTTGACGACGCCGACGTCGGCGTGATCGGCGAACGCGGGCAGCGGCAACAGGAAGCGCTCGGCCTGGGGCAGGGCGGCAAGCGGGCCCTCGCTGCTCGTTGCCACGGTCTCGCTGGCGGTCGGGAAGATCGCCGCGGCGGCAAGGACCATGGGGCCGGTGGCGAGCGTATTTGCCAGCGTCGCATCGCCGATCGCGGCGCTGCGGTCGACCAGGAGCAGGTCGATTGCGACGACCTTCGGCCTGAACTGCACGATGGTGTCGACGACCCGGGCGAGATCGGCGCGCGGCAACGGATAGCTGCCGCCACGCTTCACCACGGTGTCGTCGATCGCGACGATGGTGACGAGATCGGGCGGACGCAGCACGCCACGGGCGAGCGTCCGGAAATCCGTCAGCGTTGCCTCGAGGCGATCGAGAAAGCGCAGATGGCCGTTGGCGTGGCCGGCATAGATGCCGGCGCCCCACAACGCGGTGAGGACGAGGGCCACCAGAATCTGAACGCGTCTATTCATTAGGTCGTACTGCAATCTTCTCTGTTGTCCGGGCCCTGTTGTCCGGGCCTTTTGCCCAAGCCTTGTTGGCCAAGCCTTATTGACCAAGCCTCGCCATCAGGGCGTTGATGCGCGGCTGGCCCCATTGCTTGACGGTCAGCGCGCCGGTCGCTTCGACGTCGACACCTTCGCCGGGTCCGAGCACGACGCCGCGTCCGCGAGACCTGCGGCTCACGCCGACACGTCCGTCGGCGACGAACACCGATGTCTTTGCCTCGGCGACATCGACGGCCCATTTGGTGCCGCGCACAGCGGCGATCGCCTGCGGCGTCAGCACCTTGAACGGATTGCCGCCGGGCTTTTTGGGAACTTCGATCAGCAGGGCTTTGCTGCTCAATTCCACGGAGTCAATATGTCCGTCGCGGTTGGCGTCTTTAAGTTCAAATCGGGCGCCGTTTTCCGCAACGATCGTGATGCCATTGTCGCAGCGCCATGTCTGCGTGCCGGCGGCGGACGGCGATGGCGTGCAGCCCGAATTGGCGACAGGCTGCGCGGCTGCGTATCCAATCAACAGGAATGACCACGCCAGAGCGAAAAATCCGGCGCGCGCGACGCTTCTCATGGCAGCCTCCCAATCGTGCGCGGCACGTTTCAAGGCGATGCTGATACGGTACCGTATCACGCGCAGAGGCTGCTGAAAAGTGCCGTATTGGGAGCTAATTTCTCGCCGGCTCCATTTCCAGCTTGCGCGCGATCAACTTTCGGTCAGGCGGTGCTTGCGCGAGGGGCTGCGGACCGGCGCTCGGGCGTCGGACGGCTGCGGACGCCAGCCTCGCGCAACGCTTCGGAGCTATGGTTTGGCGACGCTGAAGACCACGAAATTGACGTGGTTGGATGCGCCTTGGGAGACGGCCGGAGGCACCTGATGTAAGGGTCGAACCGGCCGAGAAACATGGTTAACAGACGCGACTAAGTCCGTAGTTCTGCGGGCTTTTTTCTCGAAATGGGACAGCGTTGACCCGGTGCCCCAGATCCGCCCGAACTTAATCTGCATTTAACTAAAAGTCGCCTTAATGACGCTCCGACCCTCTGCGAGATGCTGTTCCCGGACCGTGACCAGCAACGGCACTTCGAAGGGGGACTGAGTGACACCGTCCTGGACGCAAGGCGAATGAGTACGAGTATCGCTGCGCAGAGTAACGCGGCACGGAAGTCCAAAAATCCTGGCAAGAATTCATATCGGAAGCCTTCCCGGAAAATGACTGCCACCAATTGGCTTGGCGCCGCGGCGATCGGCTGCGTCGTGATGGGCGCCGGCTGGACCATCTACAGCAACGTCTTCGGCGCCAGCGTCTATCCGACCGTCGGCAGCATTGGTTACGACGAGCCCGTGATCAAGCGCGCGCCCAGGGTGGCGCTGCGTGAGGCGGGCGAGGCCATCAGGGAGACCTTTGCGCTGCTGCCCGACCGGCTCCAGGTCGCCGCGCCCATCTCGCGCGAGGCGTTCAACGAGCGCTTTGCCGCGGCTGCGACGCAGGGCGTTCCCTCGAACGCGGCGGGCGCCGTGCCCGCAACCCAGGTCGCCGTCGCAGCCCCGAAGCAGGGCGTGATCGCGAAGGTCGCGGACGCGCTGAAGCCGGCCGCGGCCAAGGTCGCTGACAAGGTCGCGGATGCCGCCAAGGGCAAGCGCGCGCCGGATGCGCAGATGCAGCTCGCCTCGGCCGATCCGGCCGAGATCGTGCCGGCGCCTGAGGCGAAGCCAAAATCCTTTGCCGATCGTGCCAAGGCGGCGGTGATGTCGATCACCGGGCCGCGCCAGTCCATGGTCGAAAAGCTTTGGGGTAAGCGCGAGCCGTCCGGCGGGCTGCTGGCCTATGCATCCGCCGATGCCAGCGTGACCGCGAGCATCGCGCCGAGGGAGCAGAACCCGATGCTCGGCGGCTCGGCGCCCTATGAGCGCGACACGGCGGTCTACGACATCAGCGCCAAGATGGTTTACCTGCCCGACGGCACCAAGCTCGAGGCGCATTCCGGGCTCGGCTCCAATCTCGACGATCCCCGTTCCTCGCGGATCCGCATGCGCGGCGTGACCCCGCCGCACATCTACACGCTGAAGCCGCGCGAGGCGCTGTTCCACGGCGTGCCCGCGCTGCGCCTGACCCCGATCGGCGGCGAGAGCGCGATCTACGGCCGCGACGGCCTGCTCGCCCACACCTTCATGCTCGGGCCGAACGGCGATTCCAACGGCTGCGTGTCGTTCAAGGACTATTACGCGTTCCTCGACGCCTACCGCAACAAGGGCATCCGCAAGCTTGCGGTGCTGTCGCGGGTCGACTGATCTCGGTTCATTTCCGATGAGAAAGGGCCGCTGACAGCGGCCCTTTTCTTTGTCCTGCGTCGTGGATGCGCTTCAGCCCGGCCAGCACTGTCCGCCGCCGTCGATCCTCAGCACCTGGCCCGAGACGAACGCGCCCATGGGACCGGCGAAGAATTCGACGACGCGCGCGACCTCGTCGACGGTCGCGATGCGATCGAGCGTGCCGGTCTCGACCATCCGGTCGGGGTCCACCGCGCGCGTGCCGAGGAAGCGGCCGGTGCGGGTATCGCCCGGAGCGATGCAGTTGACGGCGATGTCGTAGGGGCGGAGCTGGTCGGCCAGGCATCGCGTGTAGTGGGTCACGCCGGCCTTCGACACCGCATAGATCGAGCCCTGGGTGCGCCCCTTGAAGGCGGCGACCGAGCCCAGCGTGACGATGCGGCCGCGACGCCGCTCCATCATGCCGCGCGCGACCGCCTGGCAGGTCAGGATGGTCGAGAGCAGGTTGCGCTCCAGCACCGCGCGCACATCGGCCTCCTTGATGTTCACCGCGTCGTTCGGGTCGGGCTTGCCGCCGGCGGCTGCGATATCGCCGCCGGCATTGTGCACGAGGATGTCGATCGGTCCGAGTGCCGCCTCGGTCTCGGCAATCACGCGCGCGATCTCGTCACCCTTGGTGAGATCGCCGAGCACGCGCTGGCTGCGGACGCTGAACTCCTGGCCAATCTCCGCGGCGACCGCGGTGAGGGTGGTACCCTCACCATATTCCGCCGGCCCGTTCTCGCGCATGCCGTGGATGGCGACGTCGGCGCCGAGCGCGGCAAGCTTCTCCGCAAAGGCGCGGCCGAGCCCGCGCCCCGCGCCGGTCACCAGTGCCACCTGTTCTGACAATATCTTCCCGTCATGTGCTGCCATGATCTTCCCCTGTTATGAAACGTCAGTCTGCCGCGAGATCGAGGCCGATCGCCATCGCCTGCACGAGGCACATCGGCGCGACCAGCGTGCGCAGCGCCGGCTCGGGCATGTCCTGGATCTCGAACACGACGCGCGCGCCTTCGACGATCGGGCTCAGGAGGCTATCGGTGATGGAGATCGTGGGCACGCCACGTGCGACGAGTTCGGGAAATAGCCGCGCCGTATCCGGATAGTAGTTCCGGAAGCTGATCGCGACCAGCGCGTCCTCCACGGTTGCGGCATGCGACTGCTCGTGGATGCTGCCGCCCGTGCCGTCGAGCAGGACGACACGACGTCCGAGCTTGCGCAGCACGTAGGCGAGGTGGGTCGCAACCGGAAACGAGCCGCCGAGGCCGAGCAGATAGATGTCGCGCGCCTTGGCGAGGATCGCTGTCGCAGCGTCGAGCTCGCGCGCGTGCACGGACTGGCTCAGCGTGACCAGCGATGATTGCGCTTCCGAGACGAAGCGCGACAACACAGCGGCGGGCTGTCGGCCGAGCACGGATTTCTCCTCGCTCTTCATGCGGGCGAGCCGCGCCTTGTAGCTCGGCGCAACTCCGGCGACGAGGCGGGAGCGGAACACCTGCTGCATCTCGGTGAAGCCGCCGAAGCCGAGCGCGTGGGCGAAGCGAACGATCGCCGAGGGCGGTACGCCCGAACGCTGCGCCACCTCGGCCACGGTGCCGAGCGCGACATCGGTCGGGTGATCGAGCACGAACTCCGCGATCTGCTGCAGCCGGCCCGACAACGCGCGGTGCCGCTGCGCAATGGCGCTGCGCAGCTCGTCGTAGCTCATCGCGCCTTGGGCCTTGTTCATCGTCTCGGGTCTCCAGGTCGGTCGCCTGTTTAACGGCATTTCACCGTTTGGATCAAATATTCTACTTTACATAACAAATGGAATGAATATTCTAATCGCAGAAAAAAGCAAAAGACTTCGAAAACGGGAGGAAACGATGAGAGGGCGTCCGATCTCACGGCGAAGCGTTCTGAAGGGCAGCTTGATGGCCAGCGTCATCGGCGGCGCCGGCAGCTTCTTTGGGCCGTGGAAAGAGAATCATGCCTGGGCGCAAGGCGCGAAGCCGATCAAGCTGGGCCTGACCTGCGACGCCAGCGGTCAATACGGCAACAGCGGACAGGATGACTTCCGCGGCATCAAGATGGCGATCGACGAGTTCAATGCCAAAGGCGGCGTGCTCGGCCGCCAGGTCACCTTCATCACCGCGGACACCGAGACGACGCCGGCCACCGGCAGCCGCGTCGCCGAACGGTTCATCACCCGCGAGGACTGCACCATCCTGATCGGCGCGCTGCATTCCGGCGTCGCCAACGCCATCACCCAGGTCGCCAGCAAATACGGCGTGATCTACCTGAACACCAATTCCTCCGCGCCGAGCGAAGCCGGGGAGAATTGCTCGCGGGTGAAATTCGTCTGGGACGGCAACGGCACCAATTTCTCCAAGGCGTCGGTCAAGAACGCGGTCGATTCCATCGGCAAGAACTGGATGCTGCTGACCAACGACTACGTCTGGGGTCACACCACGTCCGCCGCGACCAAGACGCAGGTCGAGGCTGCCGGCGGCAAGATCATCGACAATCTGCTGGTGCCTCAGAACACCCGCGACTTCACCGCCTACCTCCTGAAGATCCAGCAAGCCAAGCCCGACGTGGTGGCGACCGCGATCGGCGGCGACGACATCAAAGCATTGCGCGAGCAGGTGGCGCAGCTCAAGCTCGACGGCAAGCCGGCCTGGATCAACAACCAGCAGGACTGGCCCGACGTGTGGGGCGCGCCCGACAGCCTGTTCGGCGTGTTCGGCACCACCTGGTATCACAAGCTGCCGCTGCCCGGCGTCGCCGAGTTCGTGAAGAAGTGGCAGGCCGCCAACAAGGACGGCCCGATCCCGGTGCCGGGCAATGTCTCCTACAACGGCTACATGTCGACGCGCGAATTGCTGCGCGCGATCGAGCGGGCCGGCTCGACCAACAACGTCAAGATCATCAAGGAGCTCGAGAACCTCAAGGTCTCGGCGACTGACCGCATGCAGCATTTCGACGCCTACATGGATCCCATGACGCATCAGATGCAGCAGACGATCTATCTGGCGCGGCGCAACGCCAAGCCGGCCGACAACACCGACCTGTTCGAGATCATCAGCTGGACGGAACCGAAATCGGCCGCCGATGACGCTGCACCCGGCAAGTGCAAGCTCACGCCCTACGAGCAGGTGCCGACCGTCGACTCCTAGCGACGGTGCGTCGCGTCGTGGAACGAGCGGCGCGCATGTCGCGCGCCGCAGACCCGGGCCATCGAGGCTTGGGTGAGCAATGCCAGTTGCGAAAGCCAAAACCTTGTTCGACCTACTTCCGCATCTTCTGAACGGCCTGACGCTCGGCCTGCTATTCGCGCTGATCGCGCTCGGCTTCATGCTCATTGTCGGGCTGATGGAGCAGATCAACCTGGCGCACGGCTCCCTGTTCGCGCTCGGGGCCTATGTCGCCATGCAACTGACAGGACCGCGCCCGCCATTGCCGGCAGATCTTGCGAAAGTGTGGCTCGCGCTCCCGCTCGGCTGGCGCTACGCCGCCACGCTGATCATCGCACCCGTGATCGTGAGTCTGGTCGGCATGCTGATCGAGCTCTGCATGCGGCGAACCTACGGCAAGGATCCACTGTACGGACTTCTCCTGACCTTCGGCGCGGCGATGGTGATCGAGGAGTTGATCCGCCTGGTCTGGGGCACGCGCGACTATGTGCTGCAGGTGCCGTCCGCCATCAACGGCGGCTTCCTGTTCGGCGATCTGATCTGGTCGACCTATCGCTTCTACGCGGCGGGCATCGCGGCCGGGATCATTGGTCTGGTCTGGCTGTTGATCGAAAAGACCTCGTTCGGCGCGACGGTCAAGGCTGGTGCGCATGACAGCGAGATCGTCCGCGCGCTCGGCATCAACCTGTCGCGATTGCGGCTGCTGGTCTTCATGTTCGGCACGATGCTGGCCGCGATCGCGGGCATCATCGTCGCGCCGATCTGGGGCATTCGTCCGCATATGGGCGTCGATGCCGTCATCCCCGCGTTCCTGGTGATCGTGCTCGGCGGCGTCGGCAGCTTTTGGGGCGCGGTCGTGGCGGGGTTGCTGGTCGGACTATGTGTCGGTCTCGCCGGCGCCTACGCGTCCGAATGGTCGCTGTTGTCAATGTACGTCCTGCTCGTTGCCGTCGTGACGTTCCGTGCACGCGGCCTGTGGGGCAAGAAGAGCGTGCTCGAGGCCTAGGGAATGATTGTGGGATCAAATTCTTCACCTGACGCCGCGCGCCTCGTCACGCCGACGATGCTGGTGCTCTGGCTCGTGCTTGCAACGGTGCCGCTCTGGATCACGCGGATCGGGCTCTATCCCTATCTCGGCATAGAGATCCTGATCTGGTCGCTCTATGCGCTTGCGTTCAATTTGGTGCTGGGCACGGCCGGACTTCCCTCGTTCGGACATGGCGCCTATTTCGGCATCGGCGCCTATGCGTTCGGGCTCTGCCAGTTCGACATCGTCGCCAATCTCTGGATATGCCTCGCTGCCGCGGCCGTGGTCGCGGGGCTTGCCGGCGTGCTGGTGGCGCTGTTCATCTCGCACCGGCGCGGCATCTATTATGCCTTCATGACGATCGCGTTCGGCCAGATCTTCTGGACGCTGGCGATCAAGTCGCACCGCATCACCGGCGGTGAGGATGGGCTTCTCAAGATCAAGCGGCTTCCGGCCGATTTCGGGCTGGCGTCGTTCGATCTCACCGACAATGTCGCATTCTACTATTTCGTGCTCGCGGTCTTCGCGGTCGGTACCGCCGTATTGTGGCGGCTGGTGCACTCGCCCTATGGCCGCGTCGTCGCTGCGATCAGGCAGAGCGAGGTTCGCGCCGCCCATCTCGGCTATAACGTCTGGCTCTACAAGGCGTCTGTGTTCGCGCTGTCGGCGGCCGTGTCCGGCTTTGCCGGCGGACTGTTCGCGATGGCGCAGCTTGCCGCATTCCCCGATGTCATGAGCCTGCATCAATCCGGCTACGTCGTGATGATGACGCTGGTCGGTGGCGGGCTCGTCAGCTTCTGGGGGCCGGTGATCGGCGTGTTTCTCTTCCTCACCGCGCGCGACGTGATCGGCGCGCTGACCAATGCCTGGATGCTCTATTTCGGTCTGCTGTTCATTGCGATCGTGCTGTTCCGCCCTGAAGGCATTGCCGGCGCGCTCTCGGCCGCCATGCAGCAACATTCATTGAACGCGCTAAGGCGACGCGGTACGTCGGCAATGCGGCTGTTGGTCGGGGGCGGACGATGAGCATGATCGAAGCCGCCGGTGTCCACGTCCGCTTCGGCGATCGCGTCGTGCTGGAAAGCGTCGATCTCGCGGTGGCCGAGGGCGAGTTTCACGGCGTGATGGGCCCGAACGGTGCGGGCAAGACCACCTTCTTCAACGTCCTCACCGGCAGGGTGAAACCGAGCCGCGGCAGAGTCCTGCTCGGCGGCGAGGATGTCACGGGATTGAGCCCGCACCGTATCGCCGCCAAGGGCATCGCCCGCTCGTTTCAGATCATGACCCTGTTCGACGAATTCTCCGCCCGCGACAACGTCATGATGGGCTTGCCCGCGTTTCGCGCCCGTGGCCTCGATATCGCCCGTGCCGCAGCCGGCGACCCCAGGTTTGCCGAGCAGGCATCCGAAGCGCTCGCCGCGGTCGGGCTTGCCGACAAGGGCGATGTCCGCGCCAAGGACCTGTCCTATGGCGACCGCCGCGCACTGGAGATCGCGGTCGCGCTCGCGCAGGCCCCGCGCGTGCTGTGTCTGGACGAGCCGACCTCCGGCCTCGGCTCTGACGGCGTGCAGCGGCTTGCCACGCTGGTCGCGCGTTTGAAGGGCAAGCTCACCATCGTCGCGATCGAGCACGACATGGAATTCCTGTTCTCGCTCGCCGATCGCATCTCGGTCATCCATTGGGGCCAGGTGGTGGCGCGCGGCACGCCGCACGAGCTGCAGCAGAACGAATGGGTGCGGCGCTCCAACCTCGGGAAGTTCGCATGATCCTCGAAGTGGATGGGGTCGATACCTTCTACGGCGAAACCCAGGCGCTGTTCGGCGCCTCGCTCGCCATCGAGCACGCCAAGGTCTTTGCACTGCTCGGGCCCAACGGCGCCGGCAAGACCACCATGCTCCGTTCGATCCTCGGCCTGACGCGTCCGCGTCGTGGCGCGGTTCGCTTCGACGGGCACGACGTGACGCGCGATCCGACCCACGAGATCGCGCGCGCCGGTATCGGCTGGGTGCCCGACGACCGGCGGCTGTGCCCGACCTTGTCGGTCGCGCGCAATCTGTCGATCGCGCAGAAGCGCACGCGCTTTCGCAACTGGAGCGTCAAGGAGGCCGCTGCGATCTTCTCGCCGCTCGAATATCTCATGGAGCGCGACTGCGAGAACCTGTCGGGCGGCGAGATGCAGATGGTCGCCATTGCGCGCGCACTGGTCGGCTCGCCGGGACTGGTGCTGTTCGACGAGCCGAGCCAGGGTCTTGCGCCAAAGATCGTCGGCGACGTGCTCGCCACCATCTTGCGCATGAAGGAGGAGGGGATCGCCTCGCTGGTCGTGGAGCAGAATGCCGAGATCGCGCTGTCGGTGGCTGACCATGCCGCGGTGATCGATCGCGGCCGGATCGTCTGGACCGGCGAGGCCGCCACCTTGCGTGACGATCGCGCCCTTCGGCAGCGCTTGCTGGGAGTACAATAAGTGACCGCACCGCTGCTCGTCCTCGATGATGTCCGCAAGGTCTACACAAGGGGCCGCCTCATCCGCCGCCCGACGTTCACGCTTCAGGCGAACCTGTCGTTGGAGGAGCCGGGCATTGTCGGCGTGGTCGGGCCGAACGGCGCCGGCAAGACGACCTTGTTCGAGATGATGACCGGCTCCAACGCGCCGACCTCGGGGCGCGTGCTGGTCGCGGGCACCGATATCCACGGCGTCAAATATCGCGAGCGCGACCGGCTCGCGATCCACTATCACCAGTCCTATCAGGTCCGGCGGTTCCGCAGGCGCGTTCCGTCCGCCTTGCTGGCGCCGTCGCCGACCCGGACGCCGCTGGTTCACCTGTTCGACGAACCGCAGTTCAACCTGCAGGACGGCTATATCGGCTTCATGCTCGATTTCTTCCGCAAGCTGCGCGACGAGGGCAGGCTGGTCGTTCTCTGCATGCATCCGACAGCCAGCTGGCACCTCGACATCCTCGCCGAGATCGCCGGGCAATTCCTGTTCGTCGCCGGTGGCGGGGTAACGCGGATGGCGGACTTCCGCACGCTCGCCGCCGAGCCGCGCTTCCGACTCTATCTCGGACCGGAGATGACGCGCGCCGCGGACGCGATCTGTCATAGCTCGACCTAAGTCATCAGCGACAACAAGGAGACTCCGTTGACCTATTCGAACACGCAGCTTTTCATTGCCGGCAAATGGCGACCGGCCCATTCCGGCAAGGTGATCGAGGTGCGCAATCCCGCGACCGAGGAGGTGATCGGCACCGTTGCGCATGCCGGCCGGTCCGATCTCGACGAGGCGCTCGCCGCCGCTTCGGCCGGCTTCAAGGTCTGGCGCAACGTTGCCCCCTTCGAGCGCTGCCGGATCATGCGCAAGGCCGCCGCGATCATGCGCGAGCGCAATGACGAGATCGCGCCACTGCTGACGATGGAGCAGGGCAAGACGCTGGGCGAGGCCAGGATGGAGGCAATGGCCGCGGCAGACGTCATCGAGTGGTTCGCGGAGGAGGCCAAGCGCGCCTATGGCCGCTTGATCCCCGCGCGCGGCCCCGGCATCTACCAGATCGCGATGAAGGAGCCGGTCGGCCCGGTCGCCGCGTTCACGCCGTGGAATTTCCCGATCAACCAGGTCGTGCGAAAGCTGTCCGCCGCGCTCGCCGCCGGCTGCTCGATCATCGTCAAGGCGCCGGAGGAGACGCCAGCCTCGCCGGCGCAGCTCATCCGCGCGTTTGCCGACGCGGGCGTGCCCGATGGCGTCATCAACCTCGTCTACGGCGTACCGTCGGAAATCTCCGAATATCTGATCCCGCATCCGGTGATCCGGAAAATCTCCTTCACCGGCTCGACCCATGTCGGCAAGCAGCTCAACGCGCTTGCGGGCCTGCACATGAAGCGCGCCACCATGGAGCTCGGCGGTCATGCGCCGGCGATCGTCTTTGCGGATGCCGACGTCACCTCGGCCGCGAAGATTCTGGCGGCAGCAAAATATCGTAACGCCGGCCAGGTCTGCATCTCGCCGACGCGGATGCTGGTGCAGGACGATGTGTTCCGCGAATTCGTGGATCAGTTCGTCGACAGCGCCAAGGCGTTCAAGGTCGGTAATGGCCTCGATCCCGAGTCCAAAATGGGCTCGCTCGCCAATCCGCGCCGCGTCACCGCCATCGAAGGCATGGTGCAGGACGCCGTCGGCAAGGGCGCCAGGCTCGAAACCGGGGGCAAACGCGTCGGCAACAAGGGCCATTTCTTCGAGCCGACCGTGGTGAGCGATGTGCCGAAGGATGCGCGCGCGATGAACGAGGAGCCGTTCGGCCCGCTCGCCCTGATCTCCCGCTTCTCGTCTTTCGACGACGTGGTCGAGGAGGCCAACCGGCTGCCCTTTGGCCTTGCCTCCTACGCCTTCACCAGCTCGGCCAAGACGGCGGCTGCGATCGGCGCGGCGGTCGAGGCCGGCATGATGTCGATCAACAGCTTTGGTCTGGCACTGCCCGAAGTGCCGTTCGGCGGCATCAAGGATTCCGGCTACGGCTCGGAAGGCGGGACCGAGGCGATGGAAGGCTACTTCAACACCAAGTTCATCAGCCAGACGGGCGTGTGAGAGAGCGTTGCACGCGAGGCAGCGCGATCATCGCGGGGCTCAGCGCTTGACGAAGACCAGGTTGCAGGCACGCGCCTCGTTGCGCTTGCCGCTGCCGCGGGTGCGTTCGAACTGCGCATCGACCGTAAATGCGTAGGGAGAGCCGGGCGGCAGGTTATTGAGGGTGTAAGTGCTCGCCCCTGTCGTGCCGCGCGCGCTCAAGGTGGTCTTGCCGTCCGCGGGGATCTGGCCGTCGATCTCCAGCCGGTTGACGCTGCCCTGGCCCTGCGCCTCGGCGTGAAACACGCCGTTCGTCACGGTGGCAGCCAGGGGCCTGGTGAAGCCCTGCGCCTTGCCTGTCGTCGGGCAGTTCAACGTCACGTCCCAGCTGCCGTCGAAATCCTTGCTTCCCGTGGTTCTGGCGTTACCGGAAGGTGCCAACGCCGTCTTCTGCTTCAACCCTTCGACCCGCGCCTTGGCGAGGGTGGCGAAGATGCAATTCGGGAATCTGGCGAGATGGTCCTCGTAGGCCCCCAGCGTGCCGATGCCGTCCGCAGCCTTCCAATGCGCCTCCGCAGCCGCGCACGGGTCGGCCCGCGGCGCCGCTTGGGGCGCGGCCGGGGCGACCGTGACCGACACCGGCCCGTTCAGGTAGAACTTGCCGATGATCGACAGCGACAGCTCCGGCAGCTGGGTCTTGCCGCTGGAGTCATAGACGTCGCTGCTGATGTCGCGAAAGACGTCGCCGATCTCCTGCGGCTCCTCGATGTGCTTCAGGAACGCGGTCGTGTAGGGGCTGTTGCGACCGGTGCCATCGGCGGCGACCTGCCCCGATTGCGTCGAGAACGACACGATCGTGCCGCGCGGCGCTTCGACCTTTGACAATCCCCGTCCGAGCGAGGCGGCGCGGGTCGCGGAGCGCTTGAGGCCTTCCGCCAGCGGGTTGTCGCGGCAGGAATCGAGCACCAGGATGCGCAGGTTCTTGGCCTGCTGCAGGTCGTTCACGATGTCGTCGACCCGCACGAAGCGCTTCAGGTCGGCTTCGTCGGTCAGCACGGCGTCAACAGGCATCAGGTAGTTCACGCCGTTGTACTGCATCGCATGGCCGCTGTAGTAGAACATGGCGACGTCGGCCCGGCTCGCCGCGCGCGCGAAGCGGATGGTCAGGTCCTGCATGTCGGCCTGGCGCAGGTCGATGCCCTGGAGCACCTCGAAACCGCTGCGCCTGAGCGAGGCCGCGACGTCTTCGGCATCGTGCGACGGGTTGGGAAGCTGCGCCGTAGAGGCATAGGCGCCGTTGCCGATCACCAGGGCGACCCGCGTTTCCGCCGATGCGGGACCCAGGCACAGCCAGCAGGCGAGGAGGGCCAGGAAAAATCGAGGCAATATTCCAGAAGGAGCACGCATGAATGCCTTCCAGGGAAATATCGAAAAATATCCCTCCAGATTAGCGCATGCCGCGCCGGCATCAATGCCCTTGCTTTGGAACCGTCAAATTTGCCGGCCGTGACATCCTGTCACGCCGGGCTCGCCGCCACGATCTTGCGCAGCCCCATCTCGGTTGCGATCGCCTCCCTCACGGCGGGCCGCGCCTGCATGCGTTCGAGATAGGCCGACAGGGATGGCCATTGCGCGATGTCGACCCCCGCGGGACGCAGCAGCAGCAAGGCCCAGGTGAGGTGGGCATCCGCGACGGTGAAGCTGTGGCCGACGAGGAATTCGCGGTCCGCAAGGTGCGCTGATGGTACCGACAATGTATGCGCGATGCGGGCACGCGGCTTGGCGAGCGAGCCGTCGTCCTTGTACCAGAAGGTCGGAAACAGGAACGCCTTGTGGATCTCGGCGCCGATGAAGCTCAGCCATTCCTGGAGGCGATAGCGATCGGGATCGCCGAACCGCGGCGCGAGCCCCGTCTCCGGCTTCAGATCGGCGATGTATTGCAGCACCGCCGCGCTCTCGGTCAGCCGTTCGCCGTTCTCCAGCACCAGGACCGGCACCGCGGCCTTCGGCGAGACGCCGCGGAAATCGCTGTCGTCGTCCGCGACCTGCTTGGTCAAGAGATGCACCTGATGATAGCGCGCATCGAGGCCCGCTTCCATCAGCGCGATGCGGCTCGCGAGCGAGCAGGCCATCGGCGAGAAATAGAGTTGCAGCATCGCGTTGCTCCGTTATTTCAGCGCATCGCCGCGCGCGATGATCGCGAAGCGGTCGGATAGCTCGGCGAGTGCAACCTCGTGGATGGTCCGGGCGTCCAGCGTGCCGCCGCGGCCGTCGGGCAGGTCGCGGGTGGCGCAGGCGTCGGCGTCGATGGTCGTGCGAAAGCCGAGGTCGAGCGCGGCGCGCGCCGTGGAGCTGACGCACATATGCGTCATGAAGCCGGCCAGCACGATGTTCTTCCTGTCGGTTGCCGCAAGGCGCGCCTGCAAATCAGTGCCGGCAAACGCATTCGGCAACTCCTTCTCGATCACCAGCTCGCCGGCACGGGGGCTTAGCTCGGCGACGATGGCGCCGCGCTCAGTGCCGCGATCGAACAGGCTGCCGGCCTTGCCGCGATGGGCGATATGGATGATCGCGGCTCCGCTCTCGCGTGCCCGTGCCAGGAGCGCAGCCGCTCGCGCGATGGCGGGCCGGGCGTCGGGCAAAGCGAGAGGACCTGCGAGATATTCGTTCTGGATATCGATCAGCACCAGCGCGGCGTCGCCAAGACGCGGCGGGTTGAGGTCGGCACCGGCGAGCTGCAGCAGGGTCTTTGCGGTCGTCATGGTCTGGAAATCTCCGGGGCAAAAGGTGCTGCGAACATAGCCCCGGGAATGCCTGCCGATATGCAGGGATATTGCAGCGGGTGGCTGCAATATTGCAGGCCGCTCCCGGCCGGTATAACCTCGCACAATGAACTGGGACGATCTGCGCATCATCGCTGCGGTCAGGGACGAGGGCACCTATGCGGGCGCCAGCGCGCGGCTGCGCATCGACGAGACGACGGTCGGGCGCAGGCTGTCGCGCATCGAGCGTGCGCTCGGTTTGCGTCTGTTCGAGGCCGCCGACGGCGTCCGCAGGCCGACGCGGAGTTGCGAGGCGGTGCTGGCGCATGTCGAGGCGATGGCCGCACATGCCGCCGAGATCGGTCGCCTCGGTGAGAGCCTGGCAGGTCCGGTGGGACGCCTGCGCATCGCCTCCACCAACACGGTCGCCGAGGAGGTTCTGTCGCCGCGCGCGAGCGACTTCCTGCGCGCCAATCCCGGCCTGACGCTGCAATTCCTCACCTCGAGCGAGAACGTCAAGTTCTCGCGCTGGGAGGCCGATCTCGCCATCCGGCTGCGCAAACCCGACAAGGGTGACTTCGCGATCTCCAGGCTCGGCGACGTCAAGCTGTATTATTTCGAGCCTGTTACGACCGAGGGCGAGCCGGTGCTATGCGCCTATCCGGACGAACTCGGTGCCATTCCGGAGACGCAATTCCTGCGCACGAAGCAAGCCCGCGCGCGCTGCGTCACCGACAACGTTCGCGTCATCCGTAATCTGATCCGCGCGCATCAGGCCGCCGGCGTGTTGCCGGAGTATAGTTGCGCGGACTTGCTCGGCGATCGCCGCCTGCGTGCCACGCTGCTGCCGAAGCGGCGCGACGTCTGGCTGCTCGTGCAAAACCACCTCAAGCGCGACGCCGCAACGCGCGTGACGATCGACTGGGTGAGGGCGTGCTTCCAGGAGATGTCGCGTACTTGACGTCACGTCGCGGTGTGACGATCGCGTCACAGCGCAAGGCGTGTGACGAAAAATCTCAGCTTTCCCCCTTGCACCCCGAACGTGCTTCGTCTATTAGCCCGCTCCTTCGCTAGGCCATGGGTTCGGGCTCGTTGAGATCCCGACTGGCGCGATCCGGTTTCCGGTCTCGTGTTCCGCCGAATGAAGAAAACCGCAGGACGTAGCTCATGGAGAGCGTCGGGTTGAACACCCGAAGGCATCGGTTCGATTCCGGTCTCTTGCACAAAGGATAGCTCAGTTTGGTAGAGCAGATGATTGTGACTCATCCTGTCGCGGGTTCGAATCCCGCTCCAGCGCTCCGTTTCAGCCTAAAACGCTGATACCTCTGAAGGGGACCGGACGCGCGCTTCAGTCGCCGTCCGGCCGCATTGCCCAAAAGGCTTTCGTCCGAACAACGACACTGTGAGACCGGCTTTGCGCCGCGGGTAGATACCGCTTGCGCTGATGCCGGGTGGCTCCGCATGACCGCTCGACACGCGTCGAGCGATCGCGCGCGTGCGCCCGTCGTCACGCAAGCTCAAGCCCCGGCCCGCCGATTTTTCAGGAAGCGTCGTCCGCGTCCTCACGTCCTTTGCGAACGAAACCTGTCGTCCGGCATCCGGCCGGGCGCAAACGAAGGAGGCGTGCCAATGACTTTGAACAAGACCTGGCATTTGCTGACGTTGAACGTGACGGTCAAGGATGGCGAGCGTGCGTTGCTTACGCGCAATGGGCAGCTCGTGCGCGTGCTCGCGCCCGGCAAGCATCGCCTGTTCGATCCCCTGCACGAGCTCAAGGCCGAGGTGCGCGATGTGGTCCGTGAGGAATTCTCCGCGGATCGCTACGCGGTGCTGAAGGCCGCGCGGCCTGATCTCGCCGCCGAGCTGTTCGAGGCGATCGAGACCAAGGCGGACGAGATCGCCATCGTCAGCCTCGACGGCCGGCCCGTGCATCTGATGACGCCCTGGCAGGTGCGCGTCTACTGGAAGGTCGCGACCCGCATCGATGTCGAGCGCATCGATGTGTCGCGCGATCCCAAGGTCAGCGCGCGGCACCTGACCATGATCGAGCGCAACCGTTCGACCGTCGTGATGGAAGCGGTGGTCGAGAACCACGAGGCCGGCCTGCTCTATGTCGAGGGCCGGCTGGTGGAGCGGCTCGCGCCCGGCCGGCACGCCTTCTGGACCGTCGGCCGCAAGATCGAGGTGAAGCGCCTCGACCTGCGGCCCCAGGCGGTCGAGATCACCGCGCAGGAGATGCTGACCAAGGATCGCATCGCGCTGCGGGTGACGCTGACGGCGTTCCGCCGGATCGTCGATCCCGAGCGCACGGTTGCGACCGTGCCCGACGTGGATGCGTGGCTGTACCGGCTGGTGCAGTTCGCGATCCGCGAGGCGGTGGCCGGCCGTACGCTGGACGAGGTGCTGTCTGCGAAGGCGGTGCTGGATGCGGAGCTGCGCGACTATGTGCGCGCACGCGTCGCGGAGTCCGGCGTGGAGGTGACCGAGCTCGGCGTCAAGGATGTGATCCTGCCCGGCGAAATCCGGGAGCTGGTGAACAAGGTGGTGGAGGCGGAGCGGGTCGCCAAGGCGAACCTGATCCGCCGGCAGGAGGAGACCGCGGCGACGCGTTCGCTCCTGAACACCGCCCGCCTGATGGAGGAGAACCCCCTGCTGCTGCGGCTCAAGGAGCTGGAGTCGCTGGAGCGGCTGGTCGAGAAGGTCGGCCGCATCGACCTCCATGCCGGTAACGGCGAGGGCCTTGATGCCCTGCTGACCCGGCTCGTGCGCCTGAAGGCGCCCGAGAGCGCGTGAACGACAGCGCGTGAAGCAGAAGGGCCGCCCACGGGCGGCCCTTCATCTGTCCGGGCCGAGCCGCCCGCGTTGAACGCAGTCGCGGAGATACGCGACCAAGCTCACGGCGCGCCGGGATTGCGCGTTCCATCGCTTGCGCTACTCTCGATGGCAGATCGTCTTGAATTTGTCTTGGAATTTGTCTTGAAATTATCTTGGGCAGGGGCCGGTACATGACCACTCTTCAGGAAACCATCCGGCCGTCGGCGCAATCCCGGGAGTGGAAGGCGATCGTCATCCTGATCCTGCTGATCCCGGTGTTGTGGTCGCCGCCGTTCTTGATCCGCTTCTTCCTGTTCCAGCCGTTCAACATACCGTCCGGCTCGATGACCCCGACGCTGGTCGTCGGCGACTATGTGTTCGCCGCGAAATACGCCTACGGCTACGGTCCTTATTCGTTTCCTCTTGCGTCGTCCCTGCTCTCGGGCCGCGTCTTTGCCGCCGCGCCGGAATACGGCGACATCGTCGTGTTTCGGACGCCGAAGGACACCTCGGTCGACTATATCAAGCGCGTGGTCGGGCTGCCCGGCGATCGCATCCAGATGCGCCAGGGGCAGCTCATCCTCAACGATCGCCCGGTGACGCGCGTCGCTCTGAAAGAGGTGATTGCCGGCTCTGCCTGCGGTGCCGATGACGGCGCCGGGGTCAAGCGCTGGCGCGAGACGCTGCCGAACGGCGCGAGCTACCAGACCTACGACTGCATCGATAACGGCTTCTACGACAACACCAACGTCTACACGGTCCCGGCAGGCCATTTCTTCGTGCTCGGCGACAACCGCGACAACTCCACCGACAGCCGCGCGATGGGAGCCATGGGCTTCGTGCCGATGGACAATCTCGTCGGCCGGGTGAGGCGGATCTTCTGGTCGCTCAACAACGAAGGCGAGCCGCGCTTCGAGCGGCTGGGGAAGGTGTGGTGAGGCGCGACGGCGCGCCTCACGTGGCGGGCATCTTCCGCCCCTGCGCTTCTTCGATGTGTCGCCGCTGATCGAGAAAGGCCCGGCTTGATCTCGTCTTGAACAATTCGAGGCTCTCGGTTTGATCGGTCGAAGGCGTCAGCGCCTTGTCAGCATATGCGAGCCGATACGGATCGCGCTTGACCTTGCGCGCAAGCCGCTCGAGATGGATTGCGAGCGTCGCCCAGCGAGCTGCTTTGGTCGCCGTTTCCGCGACGAGGCGCGGATAGAACAGCCACGCCGGTTCCGTCGGCAGATGTGGACGGCGCTCATGCCGGCTCTTCAGGCGGAGCACACCACCCTCGAGCGGATGGACATGCTCGATAGGATGGTAGCCTCTGAAATAGAGAACGAAGGTCTTGATCCTGTTGACGCTGTTGCCGGTAGCTGCGGCCCGCCGCATGATCGTTTCGACATGCGTCCAGCTATAATAGGTGGTCCAGGCCGTCGCGTAGGCACTTTCCCATTCGGCCTGCGACATCGTCGCGTGCGCAACCGTGACATGGTCCAAATCGTACTTGTTGAGATCCGGATCCATCGCGACGCCCTTGGAGTACAGAGTCTTGTGGTCCTCTGACCCGGGCAGCGGCGTCAGGAAGAAGAATTCCAGCATGTCGATCGGCAACTCGTCCTGGATGATCTTGATGTCACGGACGATCGACGCAAGCGTGTCGTTCGGGAAACCCAGGATATAGCCGCCGACGGTGACGATCTTGGCCTGCTTCCAGGCAAGCATCATCTCACGGTAATCCGTGATCTTGTTCTGTCGCTTCTTGGCGCCGAGCAAACTGTCCGGATTGATGTTTTCCAGACCGATGAAGCACCTTCGCACGCCAGCCCTTGCGCATTTCTCCACGAATTTCGGCAGCTTGTGGCAAAGGGTATCGACCTGGATAGTGAAGCTCAACTGCCATCCTTCCTTCTCGCGAAGCTCGATGATGCGGTCGAGCAGCACCTCCCAGTCCTTGTTGCGGGCGAAATTGTCGTCGGTGATGAAGAAGGCATGAATGCCCTGCGCGATGTTGGCGCGGATAAGGGCCTCGATGTCATCAGCAGTTCGGCGACGTGACTTGCGACCCTGCACGTTGATGATCGTGCAGAACGAGCACTGAAAGGGACAGCCGCGGCCGGCGTCGAAGCTAGTGGTGCGACCTATCACCCGCTTGATCTGCTCTCGGGGTATGATCGGCAGCGGCTGGCCTTCGAGGTGCGGGAGGTCATTGAGGAAATTGTATTGCGGCTGAAGCTGCCCGGCGACGGCATCCTTCAGGACATGCTCGAGACGCCCCTCAGCCTCTCCGGCAAAAACCGACACGCCGAGATCCATGATCTTGCGAACGTCTGGGTCGCAATCCGGCAACATCGCCAGTGTTCCCGAAACATGGAAGCCGCCGACCGCGACCTGGATGCCCCGGCTTCGAAATTGTCGTGCGATATCAATCGCTCGTGGAAATTGGTTGGACTGTACGCCGACCAGCATCACCATACCGGCATTGGCGGCCTTGATCGAGCGTGCCAGAGCTTCGACCCGCACCATCCGGTTGGTTTCGTCGATCGCTTCAATGTCGATGTCGAATTCAGCGCCAAGAACCCGGCGCTCGCGGCAATCGAGCGCGATGCCATGAAGACACGCCAACGAATTGGAAGGCAGACCTCCCCGCCACCATCGGATCACATAGCCATCACTGTCGTAATGCGACGGCTTGATGAGAACAAGCCGGAATGTCTGGTTCGTTCGCATGCGCGGAGGGTATCCTGCGGACGCTCGATCGCCAACCTCGTTTTAATTGCATCTTGCGGCGACAGAAATATTCGATCGATCGCGCGCGCCCTTGATCATACACGAATGGGGCGATCGGGATAGGAGCAGTGAGGAGCCACGGTCTCTGTCATTCCGGGCTCGGCGCTTCGCGCCGCCCGGAACGACGAAAGAGGGGGCCGCTGCACCGTGTGTCAAAACAAAAACCCCGGCATCGCTGCCGGGGTTTCGCATTCTTTGGCTTGCCTGAACGGCCGGACCTTAGAAGTCCATGCCGCCCATGCCGCCGCCCGGGGGCATTGCGGGGCCGGCGCCGCCCTTCTTGGGCAGCTCGGCGACCATGGCTTCCGTGGTGATCAGCAGGGCCGCAACCGAGGCTGCATTCTGGATCGCGGTGCGCACGACCTTGGTCGGGTCGATGATGCCCTTGGTGACCAGGTTGACGTACTCGCCGGTCTGGGAGTCGAAGCCGTAGGCGTAGGTCTTGTTCTCCAGGATCTTGCCGACGATCACCGAGCCGTCTTCACCGGCGTTGATCGCGATCTGGCGAGCGGGAGCCGACAGCGCCTTGCGCACGATCTCGACGCCGGTCTTCTGGTCGTCGTTCTTGGTGCGCAGGCCCTTGAGCTGCTCGGAGGCACGGAGCAGGGCGACGCCGCCGCCCGGGACGATGCCTTCCTCGACAGCCGCGCGGGTCGCATGCATCGCGTCATCAACGCGATCCTTGCGCTCCTTCACCTCGACCTCGGTCGCGCCGCCGACGCGGATCACCGCGACGCCGCCCGCGAGCTTGGCAAGACGCTCCTGGAGCTTCTCACGGTCGTAGTCCGAGGTGGTCTCCTCGATCTGCGCCTTGATCTGCTGCACGCGCGCCTCGATGTCGGCCTTCTTGCCGGCGCCGTTGACGATCGTGGTGTTCTCCTTGTCGATCATCACCTTCTTGGCGCGACCGAGCATATTGAGCGTGACGTTCTCGAGCTTGATGCCGAGATCTTCCGAGATCGCCTGGCCGCCGGTCAGGATCGCGATGTCCTGCAGCATGGCCTTGCGGCGATCGCCGAAGCCCGGAGCCTTGACGGCCGCGACCTTCAGGCCGCCGCGCAGACGGTTCACGACCAGGGTCGCGAGCGCCTCGCCTTCGACGTCCTCGGCGACGATGACCAGCGGCTTGCCGGTCTGCACCACGGCCTCGAGCAGCGGCAGCAGCTCGTTCAGCGAGGAGAGCTTCTTCTCGTTGATGAGGATGTAGGCGTCGTCCATCTCAACGCGCATCTTGTCGGCGTTGGTGACGAAGTAGGGCGAGATGTAGCCGCGGTCGAACTGCATGCCTTCGACGACGTCGAGCTCGGTCTCGAGCGACTTGGCTTCTTCAACCGTGATGACGCCCTCGTTGCCGACCTTCTTCATGGCGTCGGAGAGGAACTTGCCGATTTCGGCATCGCCGTTGGCGGAGATGGTGCCGACCTGGGCGATCTCGTCGTTCGAGGTGACCTTCTTGGAGTTCTTGACGAGGTCGGCGACCACGGCTTCCACGGCCAGGTCGATACCACGCTTCAGGTCCATCGGATTCATGCCGGCGGCAACCGACTTGGCGCCTTCACGAACGATCGCAGCCGCGAGCACGGTTGCGGTGGTGGTGCCGTCGCCGGCCGCATCGGCTGACTTGGAGGCGACTTCGCGGACCATCTGCGCGCCCATGTTCTCGAACTTGTCGTCGAGCTCGATCTCCTTGGCGACGGTGACGCCGTCCTTGGTGATGCGGGGAGCGCCGAACGACTTGTCGAGGACGACGTTGCGGCCCTTGGGGCCGAGCGTCACCTTGACGGCGTTGGCGAGGATGTCGACGCCACGCAGCATCTTGTCGCGTGCATCGACGCCGAATTTGACTTCTTTAGCTGCCATCTGGATTTTTCCTTGAGGGGGTTAGCTGGGGGAGAGAGGGGGCTCTTAGGCCGCCTTCTTCTTGGAAGCGGGGACGTCGAGGACGCCCATGATGTCGCTTTCCTTCATGATCAGCAGATC
This sequence comes from Bradyrhizobium sp. P5_C12, assembly GCF_054049735.1. Taxonomy (NCBI): domain Bacteria; kingdom Pseudomonadati; phylum Pseudomonadota; class Alphaproteobacteria; order Hyphomicrobiales; family Nitrobacteraceae; genus Bradyrhizobium; species Bradyrhizobium sp. P5_C12. The sequence goes on along the minus strand of NZ_JBFULU010000004.1, from coordinate 223,704 downwards.
GACGTTGTCGATCTTGACCTCGGTGCCGGACCACTTGCCGAACAGCACGCGGTCGCCGACCTTCAGGTCGATCGGGATCAGCTTCCCGGCTTCGTCGCGGCCACCAGGGCCGACGGCGACGATTTCGCCCTGGGAGGGCTTTTCCTTGGCAGTGTCGGGAATGATGATGCCGCCAGCGGTCTTCTCTTCTGCGTCAATGCGCTTGACCACGACGCGGTCGTGAAGCGGACGGAATTTCATGCAGTCCTCCTAAGCATTTGCTCGGATTGATGTTTTGAGGGTGTTAGCAATCGATGCCCGCGAGTGCCAATGCGGGTGAAGCTCAGATAAGCCAGGATTTTTGCGGGAGCAAGGGCTTCTAGCAGAAAAATAAGCACTCGGAAGCGTCGTTTGCCAGTTTCCTTTACCATCCTTAACCGGCCTCGGGGACCGTATTAGCACGGAGCCGCGTCTGCTGCTAACGCATTGAATTTCAACAGCTTGTTAAACTTTTGGGCTTGAGATGGGTTATCAGTTTGCGTCACATTTCTCTCATGTGAGCGCATCTCCACCGGGTGGCTCGTAAGCAGCGTACCGGAAAGCCACCCCCTGAATATGCGCTCCTGCAAAGGAGGTTGGCATGGTCTCGCGGGTTGGGGTTGTTTCCGACGACTTCCGGAAACAGGTGCTGGGTTACGGGCTGACGACGGCGCAAATTCTCTATCGGATGCCGGATCATCCCTCGCTGCTTCAGACCTACGTCTGGCAGAACTACGATCTGTTCCCGAAATTCCCGGTGCTGAAGGATTTCCTGGCGTTCTGGCAGGAGAAGCTCGACGGTCCCTTGTTCTCGGTCACCGTCGCGCATTCCAAGCTGATCAAGCCCGCCGAGCTACGTGCGGTCGACGGCGTGTTCAGGCTGCATTGACGCAGCGATCAGGCGTCGCTGCTGCAATAGCGTTGCCACATCGCGCGATAGGCCTCGTCCACCGCTTGCGCGTAGGCGACCGGGTTGCAGGCGGGCGCAGCCCTGACCTGCCCGGGCAGCTCGCGGCGCAATTTGTCGAGGTCGCCGATCTGCGCCGCGCGGCTCACCGCGATGTCGACATATGCCTCCTCGCTGTCCGTAACCCAGTCGGGCAGGCCAAGCGCAGTGAGGATGGAGCCGCCGGCACGGCTGGGCAGAGTGTTCCCGAGCTTCGCCACCACGGGCACGCCCATCTGCAACGCTTCCAACGTGCTGACGCCGCCGTTCTGCGGGAACGGGTCGAGGGCAATATCGACGCGATGGAATGATGTCAGATGATCGATTCGCAAGGTGGTTCCGAGCAGATCGACGCGTTCGGCGGGCACTCCGCAAGTTGCAAGCCGTGCCAGCAGATTGTCGCGGACCAGTTGATCGTCCAGCGCAACATCCTTGATCAGCAGCCGTGACCCCGGCACTCGCTCGAGAATCCTGGACCAGGTCCGCGCGGCCTGGTCCGAAATCTTGCTGATGCGGTTGAACACACCGAATGTGACGAAGCCGTTCGAGGCCGCCGGCGTCGACGCCCGCGCAAGCTCGAGCGGCAGCGGCTCCAGCGTGACAAAGCACGGCAGATCGACAACGGTTTCCGCAAACAGATGCCGAACCTCGGCAGGAATCGCGACCGGGTCCGAGAACAGATAATCGATCGTTGGCAGACCGGTGCCGGTACCGTGGCCCCAGCCATGCACCTGGATCGGCGCCGGCTTGAGCGCAAACACGCCGAGGCGGTTTCCTTTGGTATGGCCGGACAGATCGATCAGGATATCGACGCCATCGGCGCGGATCTGATCGGCGAGGCGATCGTCGCTCCATTGCGAGGCGTCGCGCCATCGATCGGCGATCTTGTGAAATTCGTCGGTCGCCGCATCCGCTTTCGACGAGCAAGAGTAGCACACGATCTCGAACTGTTCCCGGTCACGGTATTGCAGGACCGGCTTGAAGATGAACGCGGCCGAATGCGCGTTGAAGTCCGCCGAGACATAGCCCAGCACCAGAGGGCGATCCGGATCGCGGCTGTTGTCGTGCGGACTCGCCGCTTCTGAAGCGACTTTCGCGCCGATCTGCTCCCACCATGCTTGCCGCGCTAGCTGATGCTGCTCGACGCTGGCATCGGCCAAGAAATCGAGGGCGAAGATCTTGTTGGAGATCGCGCTCGGCAAGTCAGGCGTGATGGCAAGAGCCCTGTCGAAACTGGCCAGGGCTTCGTCGACCCGGCCAAGTCCGGCGAGACAAAGGCCCAGCACCAGGTGAGCTTGAGCGGATTCGGGATCGATCGCGAGGGCCTTCTCGCAATCGGGCAATGCTTCGGCCATTTGCTGGAGATGGAGCCAGACGCTGGCCCGCCAGAGCCACCCGTTCGCGTCGTCGGGTGCCAGGGCGACTGCCCGATTGCAATCCGCCATGGCTTCGTCAAATCGCAGAAGCTCCTGCAATACGACGGCGCGGTTCGCCAGGGCCGAGGCATAGTCAGGCTTGATCGATAGCGCGCGGTTCAAGCTTGCGAGGGCCTCGTCATAATTGCGCAGACGGCAGAGCACCCAACCCCGGCCGTTGTGGGCTTCGGCAAGGTTTCCGTCAATTGCGAGCGCCTTGTCGTAGCACGCGAGCGCTTCCCGAAGATCGAGGGTCACGCTCGCGTTACCGAGATTGGACAGGGCTAGGGCGTAGTTGGGGCGCAAGGCGAGGGCCCTTCGATAGCTCTCGCAGGCTTCATCGTGACGTCGTAGCCCGTTCAGTGCGACGCCCAGAGTCATGTGAGCATCGGCAGATCGCGGATCCACGGCAACCGCCCGGCTCAGGAGAAGCTCGGCCTGCTGATAGTTCTTGGCGTCGGACTCCAGAACGCCGAGCATGTGCAGCGCGATGAATTGGTTGGGCGCGAGCTGCAGGAGTTGGCGATAGGCCGCCTGGGCCTCGCGGAGAAGCCCCTTCTTGTGCAATTGGAGGGCGTTCCCGAGCAATGGCAGCACGTCGGCTTCCTGCCGTTTCCGAAGCCGGGCATTTTGAAATGCACGCTGACCTACGCTGTTGCTCATGAATCAAGTCCCCCAGAATCTCCCTGCGAGATTAGATCGGCGAGGGAACGAATACGAGACCACGACCGTTCGCGACGACAGCTTCGGGCAAGCTACGAACGACGGGTCGTCGCGTGACCAGCCCGAACCCGCGATTGCTGCCTCGTCCAGGACTGGATAGTCTGCCTTCGGGTTGTACCCGTCCGGCGGGTGCGGCTCAGATCAGGGAGGCAGACAATGGCCAGGCAAAAGGCATCAAGACCCGCAACGAAGACCGCGGTGAAGAAGCGGAGTGGCACCAAGGCGGCGGCGCGATCCTCGGCGCGCAAGGCGGTCAAGGCGAAGGCGCGCACCGTCTCTCCGAAGAAGCCCGTACGTCCGAAGCAGCGCATCGCGATCAGCCATCACCGCGAGGAAGACTTCAAGGCCGATGGCCTGCGCGCCTACGCGAAGTACCGCGACCTCGGTATCGCCGAAGCAAGCCACGGCCTCGCGCAAGCACACGTGATCCGGCTGCAGGGCCCCTGCAATCCCGCAGAAGTCTCAAAACTTCACTTCCACGACGTCGAATTCCAGATGGTCTATGTCCTCAAGGGCTGGGTGAAGACCTACATGGAGGGCGAGGGCGAGACGCTGATGAAGCAAGGCAGCGCCTGGACCCAGCCGCCGAAGATCAAGCACATGATCCTCGACTACTCCGACGACGTCGAATTGCTGGAAGTGATTTTACCGGCGGAGTTCAAGACGGTGGAGTTGAAGGCGTAACTCTTTGTCATTCCGGGCTCGCCGCTTCGCGGCGCCCCGGAATGACGAGAGTCCGTTTGTAGCCCGGATGGAGCGAAGCGTAATCCGGGGCCACTACCTGCAACGGGCATGCTTTCCCGGATTGCGCGGAGCTCCATCCGGGCTACGAGTTCGGTGCTAACTCAACACCCCCACGATCGCCCCCATCAAGCACGTCGTCAGCGTGCCCGACACGATCGACTTCAGCCCGAGCGCGTTGATCTCCGCGCGTCGCTCCGGCGCCATTACACCTAAGCCGCCGATCATGATGCCGAGGCTGGCGAAATTGGCGAAGCCGCACATCGCATAGAGCATGATCAGGCGCGAGCGCGGATCGAGCGCCTCCGGCGACAGTTTTGACAGATCGACATAGGCGATCAATTCGTTGAGTACCGTCTTGGTCCCCATCAGGCTGCCCGCCGTGACCGCCTGATCCCAGGGCAGTCCCATCAGCCAGCACACCGGCGCCATCACCAGCCCAAGCAGGCGCTGCAATGAGATCGCAGCGCCACCAATGTTCGGCAGCAGGCCGAGGATGGCATTGACGAGATAGACCAGCGCCACCAGCACCAGCAGCATGGCGACGATGTTGATCAGCAGCTCGATCCCCGCGCTCGTCCCCTTCACGATCGCATCCATCGTGCCGGACACCTCCATCTCGGGATCCTCCAGCGCGCCGCCGGTGCGCTTGTCGCTGGTTTCGGGCACCATGATCAGGCTGACGAGGATCGCGGCCGGCGCACCCAGCACGGAGGCGATGACGAAATGCGCGGCCGCATCTGGAATGAGCGGCGCCAACAGCGTCGCGTAGAGCACCAGCACCGTGCCGGCGATGCCGGCCATGCCGCCGGTCATCACCAGAAACAATTCGCTGCGTGTCATCTGCGCAAGATACGGCCGCACGAACAGCGGCGCCTCGACCATGCCGAGAAAGATGTTGGCGGCGGTCGACAGCCCGACCGCGCCGCCGACGCCCAAGGTGCGTTCGAGCACCCAGGCCATGCCGCGCACGATCGGCGGCAGCACCCGCCAATAGAACAGCAGCGTCGTCAGCACGCTCATCACCAGCACGATCGGCAGCGCCTGGAACGCCAGGATGAAGTCGGCGCCCGGCGCCTTCAGGTCGAAGGGCAGGGGACCGCCGCCGATATAGCCGAACACGAAGGAGGAGCCGGCACGCGAGGCCGCCGAGATCGCACCGACCGCCTCGTTGATGGCGCCGAAGGCGTGCGCGACGACGGGCAGCTTGATCAGGACGATCGCGGTGACAAAGGTCACGACGAGGCCGATCGCCGCCTGGCGCGCCGAGACCGCGCGGCGATTCTCTGCCAGCGCGTAGGCGATCAGCAGCAATGCGAAAACGCCGAGTGCAGATTGCAGCCGCAGCATGATGTCCCCAAACCCTCAATGATTATGGCCGCGCGTGCGTTGCAAACGCAATGCCGGAAGAGCCGGGAAGCGCCCCGCTGTTGACAAGCAGGTCCGCGTCAGCCACGCGGGGCAGGTCGACATCAGGGGCCGGGTAGTCCGAGCGTGACCGAAGAGGCAATGCCAGCGCAGCCGATATCAGCGAATCAGCCGGTCAGCGCCCGCGCGCTCCTCGCCCACCGCGCCTTCCTGTTTTTCCTGCTCTCGCGCAGCCTGTCGCGCTTTTCCAGCCAGATCGCGGCGGTCGCGATCGGCTGGCAGATCTACGATCTCACCGGCTCGGCCTTCGACCTCGGCATGGTCGGCCTCGTGCAGTTCCTGCCCACCGCGCTTCTCGTGTTCGTCGCCGGCCATGCCGCCGACCGCTACGAGCGCAAGCGCGTGGTCCAGCTCTGCCAGCTCGTGAATGCCGCAACCGCGCTCTATCTCGCCGTCACCACTTATCTGGGCGCGGTCGGCGAGGTTCAGATCTTCGTCGCGACCTTCGTGCTCGGCATTGCCGGCGCCTTCGAGAGCCCGACCACGGCGGCGCTGCTGCCGCTGATCGCGCCGCAGGGATCGCTCCAGCGCGCGACGGCGGTCTCGAGCGGCGCGGCACAGGTCGCGACCATCACGGGGCCGGCGCTCGGCGGCTTCGCCTATGCGATCGCGCCGCATCTCGCTTATGCCGTGATGGTGCTGTTCTGGATTCTCGGGATGATCCTGACCGGCTTCATCCGGCCGCGCCCGCAGGCCGTCGCCAGGGACATGGCGGACGCCGACAATATCTATGCCGGCGTCCGCTTCATCCGCAGCAACCCGGCGATCCTCGGCACCATCTCGCTCGATCTGTTCGCGGTGCTGTTCGGCGGCGTCACCGCGCTGTTGCCGATCTACGCCCGCGACATCCTCCAGACCGGCCCAATGGGGCTCGGCGTGCTGCGTGCCGCGCCGGCGGTCGGCGCGCTGCTGATGACCATGGTGTTGGCGCGGCACGCCATCTCGCGGCATGTCGGCCTGCGCATGTTCCAGGCCGTGATCGTGTTCGGAATTGCCACGGTCGTGTTCGCGCTGTCGTCCTGGATGTGGCTGTCGGTGCTTGCGCTCGCCATCCTCGGCGCGGCCGACACGATCAGCGTCGTGATCCGCTTCTCGCTGGTGCAGCTCTCAACGCCCGACGAGATGCGCGGCCGCGTCGGTGCGGTGAATTTCCTCTTCATCAACGCCTCGAACCAGCTCGGCCAGTTCGAAAGCGGGGTCGCGGCTGCACTGCTCGGCGCAATGCCGGCCGCCGTGCTCGGCGGCGTCTGCACCGTCGCGGTGGCGCTGCTCTGGATGAAGCTGTTTCCGAGCCTGCGGCAGGTGGAGAGCTTGGAGTAGGGGCCTTCTTCGCCTCTCCCCGCGTGCGGGGAGAGGCCGACACGCGCCGAGCGATGCGGAGCGTCGTCCGCAGCGTGGCGGGTGAGAGGGACTCTCCGCGAGTCCAAATGCAACCGCTTATGCCGAGATGGCCCCTCACCCCAACCCTCTCTCCACCGTCATTGCGAGGAGCTCTTGCGACGAAGCAATCCAGAATCATGCCGCAGAGACAATCTGGATTGCTTCGCTGCGCTCGCAATGTCGATTGTTGAAGCAGCGCGGGACCTTAGCTCACGTCACCCCCCGCGGCTGACCGCCTGCTGGCGCTCCTTGACGCCTACTGTGCATGGGGTTGTTTGTCAGTTTTTTTAGTTTAGCCCCGTCCGACGAACGGCATCTTGCTCGCCATCACCGTCATGAACAGCACGTTGGCGTCGAGCGGCAGGCCGGCCATGTAGGCCACGGCATCACCGACCGCCTTCGCGTCCATGCGCGGCTCGTGCTTCATGGTGCCGTCGGGCTGCATCACGCCGGGCCCGGCGACCATGCGGTCGGTCATCGGGGTCGCGGCATTGCCGATGTCGACCTGGCCGACCGCGATGTCGTACATGCGGCCGTCGAGGTTGGAGGCCTTGGTCAGGCCCGTGATGGCGTGCTTGGTCGAGGTGTAGGCCGCGGAGAACGGCCGCGGCGCATGCGCCGAGATCGAGCCGTTGTTGATGATGCGGCCGCCGCGCGGGGTCTGGTCCTTCATGATGCGAAAGGCGTGCTGGGTGCACAGGAACGGGCCGGTGAGGTTGGTGTTCACCACCGCCTGCCACTGGTCGAGGCTCAAATCCTCGAAATTCACCGGCGGGGCGCCCATGCCGGCATTGTTGAAGAGCACGTCGAGCCGGCCGTAGGTCGCCTTCACCTTGTCGAACAGCGCGGCAATGGAGTCCGGTTTGGTCATGTCGGCGGTGACACAAAGGCTCTTGCCGGCGGGACCGAGCTTCGCGGTCTCCTCGAGCATGTCGAGCCGGCGCCCGACCAGCACCACGGTGAAGCCGGTGTTCATCAGCGCCAGCGAGGCCGCGCGCCCGACACCAGTGCCGGCGCCCGTCACCACTGCGATCTTCTTTGCTTCACTCATCGTTTCCTGCCTTTTCTCTTAAGTTGTCAGGTTTTGGGTTCTTTTTCGTTCTTGTAGGGCGGCCGCGGGATGTTCTGGTGTGCCGCGCGCAGCGCCGCCGACCAGCGCGAGCGCAGATCGTGGAAATAGGGCTCGCCCGCCTCGATGCGGTGGTTGAGGTCGGCATCGTACGCGTCCGCCCGCACCACCAGCACGTCGATCGGCAGGCCGACGCCGAGATTCGAGCGCATGGTCGAATCCATCGAGATCAGGCCGGTCTTCAGCGCCTCGTAGAGCTCGACGTCGTAATGCATGGCGCGGTCGAGCACCGGCTTGCCGTATTTGTGCTCGCCGATCTGCAAATAGGGCGTGTCGGTGGTGCATTCGATGAAATTGCCTGCCGTGTAGACCATGAACAGGCGCATCCGCGCGCCCTTGATCTGGCCGCCGAACAGGAAGGAGACGTCGAACGAGACGTCCTCGGATTTCAGCGCCGGGCCTTCGGTCGCGTGCACCGCCCGGATCGCCCGCCCGATGCGCTGCGCGGCCTGGAACATGGTCGGCGCGTTCATCAGCGTCTCGATGTCGCCCGTGGTGGGGTCTTCCAGGCCTTCGGTCAGCGTGGACAGCACCGACTGGCTGATGGCGAGGTTGCCGGCGCTGGCGATCGCCATGATGCGGTCGCCGGGCTTGGAGAAGATGTGGAGCTTGCGGAAGGTCGAGACGTTGTCGAGGCCGGCATTGGTGCGGGTGTCGGCGATCATCACCAGACCGTCCCGAACCAGGATTCCGCAACAATAGGTCATTTCCCATCCCCGAACGCGAGCGTTTGCGCGGAATTACTAGCCAATTTCAGGGGCCGCTCCAACCCCAATTCCCAGGGTGAGGCCGTCATTCCGGGGCGTCGACGAGAAACGCCTCGTCGACGGGGACGCCGAGCGCTGTGACCAGGCGGTTGGTCTCCGCGGCCATGCCGACGATGGCGAGCATCTCGCGATATTCGGCCTCGGTCATGCCCTTGGCCCGTGCGCTGGCGGTGTGCGAATGGATGCAGTAGCTGCAGCCATGCGCCACCGAAACCGCGACATAGAGCATTTCCTTGATCTTGGGATCGAGCGCCCCCGGAGCCATCACCTCCTTGATGCTCTCCCAGGTCCGCCGCAGCGTCTTCGGATCATGCGCCAGCGCGCGCCAGAAATTGTTGACGAAATCCGACTGCCGCACCTTGCGGATATCGTCGAAAACGGCGCGCGCCTCGCTGGAGAGTTCATCGTCCGAAAGCAGCTTTACGGTCGCCATGGGGTACCTCGCGGGGTCAGGTCTGATCCCGCGAGTGTAGCACGGCTCGAGCACTCAGCCGGCATGTCCGGCCGAACGACGCAAGGCCAGCTTGCCGACGTCGACATATTGCCGCTGCTGCGCATGGGCGTGCTGCGCCCCGACGTGAAGGTCGCGCAGACGCCGCTGCAGCGGCGAGCTGTCATAGACCGCGCTGCTGCCGGCCAGCGCAAAGCAGGCATCCGCGATGCCGACGCAGGTCGTGGCGAGCCAGACCGCGGATCTCGCGCCCTCGATCATGAGGTCTTCGTCTCTCAGCGTGCCGGCCAGCGCGTGACGCCAGTGGCTGGCGACCTGGGCCTCTTGAAATGCCTGCGCGGCCGCGAGGTTGGCTGAAATCCGGCCGACCTCGAACTGGAAGATCTCGGACTCCCGCATCGGGGTGGCCGCATATAATTGCTGCCTCCCGGTGTGAGCCAGTGCGAGCAGGTCATCGACGGTGCCCTCGGCCATGCCCACCGAGAATGTGCCGTGAAGCAATGGCAGCCATTGCCGTAACGCCTCATAGAGCGGGCCCGACATGCGAGGGGGAGCTTCGAGATCGAAGACATGGGTCTCGGGAACAAGCCGCTCCCGCAGCGTGATGTGATGGCTGCCCGTGCCCTTAAGCCCGGCCGCGTGCCAGGTATCCTCGATGTCCCAGTCACGCGCCGGCATCACAACGATGCGAACCAGCGGCTTGCCATGCGGACCAGGGATTGGTCTCCCGTTGTCGGTAACGATGCAGAAGCCGCCCATCCATTCGGCGTGGGTACAGCTGCTGGCGAAGGGYCAGCGGCCCTTGACGCGATAGCCGTCGCCTACACGCTCAGCCGTTCCACCCGGCTGGGACGAGCCGCAGATCGCCACATCAGGCCCGTCCTGATAAATTTGCTGGTACAATTCAGGGCGTGCAGCGGCGGCAAAAAGGCTGCCGACCCCGCCGACGATCGAGATCCAGCCGATCGAGCCGTCGAGACGGGTCAGCGCCTTGATCACCTCCAGCCCGGCCGGAAGATCGAGCTCCAGCCCGCCATGGCTCCGGGGGACGAACATCCGAAACAGTCCGATCGATCTCAATCGTTCCACCAGGTCGGGCGGGACGCGGCGCGCAGCTTCCATCTCGGCGGCGCGCGCCGTTATCTCGGGAGCCAGCTCCTGGATGCCCAGAAGCATGTCCTTGTGGGGATCGCGCAGGGGCACGGAACGTTTTTTGGTGTTTTCGTGAAGCTGCATCTGTCTCAACCTCTGTTGCGGAACGGACCGCAACAGAAGTTGAACAGACGGCGCTACGGCGCGGTTACAGCGCGGCGCTTGTCGATTACGGCTGTAATTTCGCTGGGCTAGCTCTGCCGCTGTGACTGCGATTGCCCGCCGCGGCCGGCCTGCTCGACCTTGACAGTCACCGTCAGCGTCTCCGCGCCGCCGCCATAGCGGGTGCCGCGCACGGGGGCTGCGCCGAGATAATCGAGCCCGATGGCGACGCGGACATGGGCGTCGGTGGTGCAGATGCAATTGGCGGGATCGAAGCCGACCCAGCCGAGACCATCGACAAAAGCCTCCGCCCAGGCGTGGCCGGCATCCTGATGCACCGTGCCGTCGGAGCGCAAAAAGTGACCGGAGACGAAGCGCGCCGGAACCCCGCCGCTGCGGGCGCAGGCGATGAAGATGTGCGCGTAGTCCTGGCAGACGCCGCGCTTGAGCGTGAACGCCTCTGCCGCCGAGGTGCCGCTGTTGGTCGGGTCCTCGTCGAACGTCATGTGCTCGCTGATCTGCGTCATCAGCGTGTGCAGGAAGCCGAGCGTGTCGCTCTCGGCCTCGCTGCGCAACTGGCGCGCCACCGCCGCCATCGCCGGATTGACCTCGGTCAGTTCGGTCGTGCGCAGGAACATGCCGGCCGGAAAGCGCTCGTCGGCACCGCGCAGCACGCCACCGGTGTCGTGGGTCTCGATCAGACCCTCGGCGGTGATCTTGATGTCGCCGACGGGTCCGCAGGACAACACATGGGTGACGTTGCCGAACGCGTCCTCATGGGTGTCGAGCTTGGTGTCGGTCGAGACGTCGATCTGCCATTCCGCCACATATTGCCCGTCATGGCTGCACGGCGTCATGCGCAGGATCTGGATCACGCTCGTGGCCTGCGGCTCGTAGCGATAGGTCGTGGTGTGCTGGATTCGCAGGCGCATGGTGGACCGTTGTTCTGGCGTCATTCCGGGGCGGCACGAAGAGCCAGACCCGGAATCTCGAGATTCCGGGTCTGGTCCTTCGGACCATCCCGGAATGACGGCGTGTATCAGATCAAATACTGCTTCGTGATGATTTCGCCCAGCCTGGAATTGTCGGAGATGAATTCCTGAATGAATTCATGCACGCCATGCTGGAAAATGTCGTTCATGTTGGAGTGTTCGAGCCGGTTGCGGATGCCGCGGGCGTGGCGCTGGGCCGGGCCCTGGCGGCCATAGGCGACGCCGATCTGGTCGAGATTGCGCACGAGATTGCCATAGCAGCTCGCCAGCGATCGCGGCAGCGTGTCGTTGAGGATGAGCAGATCCGCGATCAGCCAGGGTTTCAGCGTCTCGCGATAGACCCAGTGATAGGCCGTCAGCGCCGAGACCGAACGCAGGATCGAGCTCCATTGGTAGAAGTCGAGKGGCCCGCCGACATGTTCCTCTTCGGGCAGCAGCACGTGATACTTCACGTCGAGAATGCGTGCGGTGTTGTCGGCGCGCTCGAGATGCACACCCATCCGCGAGAACCAGTAGGCGTCGTTGCGCAGCATGGTGCGGTAGGCCGAACCGTCGAAGCGCAGCGAGGTTTCCTGGACGAAGCGCAGGAACTTTGCCAATTCCTCGCGTGTGGAGGTCCCCTTGCTCCAGACCTCCTGCAATTCGATCCAGGACGAGTTGATGGTGTCCCACATCTCGCTCGTGAGCGCGGTGCGCACCGAACGCGAGTTCAACCGCGCCGCCTCGATGCAGTTCTTGATCGAGGACGGATTGTTCGGCGAGAAGGAGAGGAATTCGACGACGTTGTGTTCGTTGGCTTCCTCATATTGGCGGTAGAAGCTTGCGGCGACGCCGGCGGTGAGCAACGCCGAGTCCCATTCATTGGTCTTGCCGATATAGGCGGCCGGCAGCGCGGTGACGCGCAGCGTCGCATCGATGGTGCGCGCAAGATATTCGGCCCGTTCGACGTAGCGGGCGAGCCAGTAGAGGTTTTCGGCGGTACGCGACAGCATCTCTCTACTCGTCCAGTATCCAGGTGTCTTTGGTGCCGCCGCCCTGGCTCGAATTCACCACCAGGGAGCCTTCCTTCAGCGCGACGCGTGTCAGCCCGCCGGGCACGATGGTGGTGCTCTTGCTGCCGGTGAGCACGAAGGGCCGCAGGTCGACGTGGCGCGGCGCGAGGCCGGACGCCGTGCAGGTCGGGCAGGTCGAGAGCGCCAGCGTCGGCTGGGCGATAAAGCCTTCCGGCTCGCGTTTGAGCTTTTCGCGGAAGGCCTCGATGGTTGCCTTGGTCGCGGCGGGGCCGATCAGCATGCCGTAGCCGCCGGAGCCGTGCACCTCCTTCACGACGAGGTCGCCGAGATTGTCGAGCACATAAGCGAGGTCCTTCGGCTCGCGGCAGCGCCATGTCGGCACGTTCTTCAGGATCGGCTCCTCGCCGAGATAGAATTTCACGATGTCCGGCATGTAGGAGTAGATCGCCTTGTCGTCGGCGATGCCGGTGCCGACGGCATTGGCCAGCGTGATGTTGCCGGCCGCGTAGGCCGACATCAGCCCGGGCACGCCGAGCACGGAATCGGGGCGGAAGGTGAGGGGGTCGATGAAATCGTCGTCGACGCGGCGATAGATCACGTCGACCCGTTTCAGCCCCTCGGTCGTCCGCATGAACACTTCGTTGTTCTTGATGATGAGGTCACGCCCCTCCACGAGCTCGATGCCGAGCTTATCGGCGAGGAAGGAGTGCTCGTAATAGGCCGAGTTGTAGACGCCGGGCGTGAGCAGGGCGACGGTCGGCTCGCCCGAGGCGCCCTGGGGCGCGACCGAGCGAAGAGCGGAGAGCAACTCGTCCGGATAGCGTTCCACCGGCGCCACCCTGTGGCGGGCGAACAGGTCCGGAAACAGCCGCATCATGATCTCGCGGTTTTCCAGCATGTAGGACACGCCGGACGGCGTACGCGCATTGTCCTCCAGCACGATGAAGTCTTCGGCGTCGACCCGGACGATGTCGATGCCGGCGATGTGCACGTAGACGTCGTGCGGCACCTGCTGGCCGTTCATCTCGGGCCGGAACACCGGGTTCTGGAAGATCAGGTCGTCGGGCACCACCTCGGCGCGCAGGATGTCGCGGCCGTGATAGATGTCGCGCAGGAACATGTTCAGCGCACGCACGCGCTGCTTGAGGCCCTTCTCCAGCAGCGCCCACTCCTTGCCGGACATGATCCGCGGGATCACGTCGAAGGGGATCAGGCGCTCGGTCGACTCGGAATCGCCATAGACCGCAAAGGTGATGCCAATCCGGCGGAACAGGAGCTCGGCCTCCTGGCGGCGATATTCGAGCGCCTCGGGAGGTGTCTCCTTGAGCCAGCGCGCCAGCTCCTGATAGGCGGGGCGAAGGTCCCCACCTGGAATATTCATTTCATCAAACGCGACTGCCATAGATCCCGACTGTTCCCCCAGGCGTTGCAGCCAATGGTCAGGTCGCCAGGCCTCGGTGAAGACCGCAACGTCCTGTGGCCATGCGGCAAGAGTGCATGACTTTCCTAGGTGGTAGCAAGGGCCGGGCCAGCGCGATAAGCATGGACTTGCGACATTTGCCGGGGATGGCCGGGGGCTTGCCTGAAAAAATGGCTGAGGACTGCTTATTTCGGCAGCAAAACCGCGTGACTTCAACGCGTTACCCCGGCAAATTCGGCGCGACAGGTTAAGGGACTTAAGGCATGAGCGAGATCGTCACGGCGGGCATTCTGGTCATCGGGGATGAAATCCTGTCCGGCCGGACCAAGGACAAGAATATCGGCTTCATCGCCGAGTACCTGACCAATATCGGCATCGATCTCAAGGAAGTCCGGGTCGTCTCCGACGACGAGGACGACATCATCGCCGCCTTGAATGCACTGCGGCATCGCTACACCTACGTCTTCACCACCGGCGGCATCGGGCCGACCCATGACGACATCACCGCCGACAGCGTCGCCAAGGCGTTCAGCGTCGGCATCGACCATCACCCGGAGGTGGTCGCCCGTTTCCGCGAGCGCTGGAGCGAGCAGGACCTCAACGAGGCCCGCCTGCGCATGGCCCGCATCCCCGACGGCGCCGAACTGATCCAGAGCGCGACGATTCTCGCCCCCGGCTTCAAGATCGGCAATGTCATCGTGATGGCGGGCGTGCCGTCGATCATGCAGGCGATGATGGACATCGTCTCGCCCAAGCTGAAATCCGGCGTGCGCATGCTGTCCGAATCGGTCCGCGCCAACGCGCGGGAGGGCGACATCGGCAGCCCGCTGCGGGCGATTGCCGCCGAGCACCCCGACACCATCATCGGCAGCTATCCCTTCATGGACGAAGACTCGAAGCCGAACACCAATCTGGTGGTGCGCTCGCGCGACGCGGACAAGCTGGCGGCGGCGATGGCGGCGGTGAAGGAAATGCTGGCGGGATTGAACATCACCCGGTAGCTGCCGGCAGACGAAGCAGGAGACGACGATGGCTGGTGAAGCACCGGAACTGAATGCGCAGGAGAAGGCCGGCAAGGCCTTTCCGGTCTCGTGGGACCAGTTCCACCGGGACTGCCGGGCGCTGACCTGGCGGCTCAACGAGGTCGGCCCGTTCCACGCGGTGATCGCGATCACGCGTGGCGGCCTGGTGCCGGCCGCGATCGTGGCGCGCGAGCTCGGGGTGCGCATCATCGATACCGTCTGCATCGCCAGCTACGACCATAACAAGCAGGGCGAGCTCCAGGTCCTCAAGGGCATTTCGGACGCGGCGATGAAGCTCGGCGGCGGCACCGGCAAGGGGCTCCTGATCGTCGATGATCTCGTCGACACCGGCAAGACCGGCAAGCTGGTGCGCGAAATGCTGCCGGACGCTCATTTCGCCACCGTCTACGCCAAGCCGAAGGGGCGTCCGCTGGTCGACACCTTCATCACCGAAGTCTCGCAGGACACCTGGATCTTCTTCCCCTGGGACACCGCGCTGTCCTACCACCCGCCGCTCCGCGACGGCGCGGCGTGATCTTCTTCGCCTCTCCCCGCGTGCGGGGAGAGGCCGGATTGCATCGCAGATGCAATCCCGGTGAGGGGGAGCTTCCGCGAGTCGCGCTCCCACCATATCTGTGGATGCAGCCCCTCACCCCGACCCTCTCCCCGTAAGAACGGGGAGAGGGAGAAGATTGGCGCCATGCCCCTGCAGAACCGCGTCACGCCCACCGGCGACATCATCGCCACGCCGCATCGTGGCCTGTTCACCGGCAATCGCGGCATCATCCATGATCCCGCGACCAAGACGCTGCTCAAAAAGCGATGGTCGTCGCCGGCATGGCTCACCTGCACGTGCGAATTCCGTGGCCGCCGCCGCGAGGTGATGGCGACGCATAGCTGGACCGAGCTGTTCTTCCTCGACGAGGCCACCGCGCTCGCCGCCGGCCATCGCCCCTGCTTCTACTGCCGCCGTGACGATGCCAATCGCTTCCGGGCTGCGTGGGAGAAAGGCAATCGGCTGCATACTGTCCGCATGCACGACATCGACACGGTGCTGCACCACGAGCGGCTCGATCAGGGCAGGAAGCGGCTCCACGCGCTGCTGGTGCCGCTCGACCAGCTTCCCGACGGCGCAATGGTGCAGCAGGGCGAGGAGAGTTTTCTGGTGACGCAGGGCAGGGCGCTGCTGTGGTCGCCGGCGGGCTATGTGGGAGCGCGTGAACTCAAAGATGCGCAATTGCTGACGCCCCCTTCGACGCTGCGCGCAATGAATGCCGGCTATGAGATCACACTGCATCCCAGCGCACATCGCGCTCCCTCCCCCCTTGCGGGGGAGGAAACATAGCGCGGCGTGTGGCTATTTCAGCGGACGTCCTTGTTCGTCCACGGTCGTCCGCGCATCGCGCAGGGCCCATTCGCGGATGACCTGGCGGCAGCGGGTCAGCTCGGCCTCGCTCGCGGCATTCGCATCCTTCTCCGCGCGCTCGACCATCGCCTTGCAATTCAGCAGCACGGAGCGATCCTCCGCACGCGCGGGGAGCGCGATCACCGCAAGCGCTGCGACAACAAAGACCGGCCGGATCACCGCCACTATCCCAGCTTCTCGCGCGCCAGCGCGGCGCCGACGCCGAGCGCCATCAGCTTGGCTTCGGCGATCTCCCGCCGCATCGGCGCCATCCCGCAATTGGTGGTGGCGATGATGTTGCTCTTGGGCACAAATTTGGACACGGCGTCGATCACCTGCACGACGTCCTCGGCGGTTTCCACCGTGTCGCTGGCGACATCGATCACGCCGGCCTGCACGATCTTGTTCTTGAGCAGCGCGAGCAGGTCGAGCGGCACCTTCGAATTGCGGCACTCGATCGCGACCTGCTGGATCGGGCTGGCGTCGATCGCCGGAAAAATCTGCTCGTACTGCCGCCATTGCGCGCCGAGCGTTTCCTTCCAGTCGGTGTTGGCCTTGATGCCGTAGCCGTAGCAGATGTGCACGGCGGTGGCGCAGGTGAGGCCTTGCGCGGCGCGCTCAAGCGCCTTGATGCCCCAGTCGTTGACTTCGTCCATGTAGACGTTGAAGGCCGGCTCGTCGAACTGCACGAGATCGACGCCGTCGGCCTGGAGCGCCTTGGCCTCTTCGTTCAGAAGCTCGGCAAAGGCGAAGGCCATCTTGACGCGGTCGCCATAGTAGCGATCGGCGATGGTGTCGATGATGGTCATCGGGCCGGGCAGGGTGAACTTCAGCTTCTTCCTGGTGTGCGTGCGCGCGACGCGCGCCTCGTCGGCATGGACGCGTCCCCTAAGCCGGAGCGGAGCGACCACCTGCGGCACCATCGCCTTATAGCGGTCCTTGCGGATGCCCATCTCGACCTTGTGGGCGAAATCGATGCCCTCGACCTTCTCCAGGAAGCCATGAACGAAATGCTGCCGGGCCTGCTCGCCCTCGGTGACGATGTCGATCCCGGCATCCTCCTGGACCTTCACCGCGAGCATGGTCGCGTCACGCTTGGCGCGAGCAAGCTCGTCGCCTTGCGACTTCCAGGGCGCCCAGAGCATGTTGGGTTCGGCGAGCCATTCCGGCTTCGGCAGGGAGCCGGCGATCGTGGTTGGAAACAGCATGGTGGCCCTCCCGGCGGGTTGTGATTGCGCCCCTTCCTGCCATGTCTTAACGTCGAGGTACAGAACAACAAAAGTCGCCATCGGGCAGGAACGAAATGATCGACCTCCACTACGCGCCGACGCCGAACGGCTGGAAAATCTCGATCATGCTGGAGGAACTGGGGCTCCCTTATCGGGTCATCCCCGTCGACATCCGCGCCGGCGAGCAGTTTCGTCCTGAATTCCTTCAGGTCAGTCCGAACAACCGCATTCCCGCGATCGTCGACCACGCGCCCGCCGACGGCGGCGAACCGTTCTCGGCGTTCGAGACCGGCGCGATCCTGGTCTATCTCGCGGAGAAGACCGGCCGCTTCCTGCCAGCGGACTTGCGCGGCCGCTCCACCACCATCCAGTGGGTGATGTGGCAGATGGCGGGGCTCGGGCCGATGCTCGGCCAGCACGGCCATTTCGCGCTCTATGCGGCCGAGAAGATCCCTTACGCGATTTCCCGCTATCGCGACGAGGCCGCGCGGCTCTATGGCGTGCTCGACCGGCAGTTGGCCAAGACCGGCGCCCATGTCGCCGGCGACTATTCCATCGCCGACATCGCCTGCTTCCCCTGGACCATGACCCACAAGGCGCAGGGCTTTACGTTAGAGGACTATCCGAACGTGAAGCGCTGGTACGCCGAGGTGCGTGCACGGCCGCAGGTGCAGGCGGGGCTCGCGATCGGCAAGTTTGTCAAGGAGCCGTTCGACGAGGAATCACGCAAGATCATGTTCGGCCAACGTGCCAAGGAAGTGTTGGGAAGGAAGTGACGGCCACGCCGTCATTCCGGGGCGCGACGAAGTCGCGAGCCCGGAATCCATCGAGCTGCAGCCGAATGCTGTGAAATGGATTCCGGGCTCGCGCCCAAGAGGGCGCGCCCCGGAATGACGAGAGACAAAAGGAAACGCCATGATCGAGTTCTTCTTCGACTGTTCCAGTCCCTGGACCTATCTCGCCTTCCACAACATCCAGCCGCTGGCAAAGGAGCTCGGCGCTGAGATCGCCTGGCGGCCGATCCTGGTCGGCGGCATCTTCAATACGGTCAATCCGAGCGTCTACGCGCAGCGTGAGACACCGGTGCCGTTGAAGGCGCGCTACATGAAGAAGGATCTTGGGGATTGGGCGCGCTCGGCAGGCCTTGCGATCAAGATGCCGCCGACGGTGTTTCCCGTGAACAGCGTCAAGGCGATGCGCGGCTGCACCTGGCTCGGCAGGGAGATGGTGCCGTTCGCGACCGCGGTGTTCGAAGCCTATTGGGGCGATGACAGGGACATCTCGCAGGATGCGGTGCTCGCCGAGATCTGCAGGAAGGTCGGCGTCGACGAGCAGAAATTCCTCGCCGGCATATCGGAGCAGGGGATCAAGGACCAGCTCAAGGCCAACACGGAAGAGGTCGTGGCGCGCGGCGGCTTCGGCTCGCCCACGATCTTCGTCGACAAGACCGACATGTACTTCGGCAACGACCGGCTGCCGCTGATCCGCGAGGCGCTCGAGCGCCGCAAGGCGAGCGCGGCCTGATGGTGCGCGCTGTCGTCTGCCGCGCGCTCGGCCCGCCCGAGACGTTGCGGCTGGAGGAGTTTCCGTCGCGGCCCCTGAGGCCGGACGAGGTGCGCATCGCGATCCGCGCCGCCGGACTGAATTTTCCGGATGTGCTGATGGCGGCCGGCGAGTATCAGCTCAAGCCTGAGCTGCCGTTCACGCCCGGTATGGAAGCGGCGGGGGACGTCACCGAGGTGGGCGCGGAGGCGAGGGGCGTTGCCGTCGGTGACAAGGTCATCGTCAAGATGCGCCACGGCGCTTTCACCGATGAAGCCGTGGTGACGCCGTCGCAGCTTACGCCGATGCCGTCGACCTTCGACTATGCGGAAGCCGCGACCTATCTCGCCGGCCACGGCACCGCGTATCACGCACTGATCGATCGCGGCAAAGTCGAGCCGGGCGAGGTGCTGCTGGTGCACGGCGCCGGTGGCGGCGTGGGCCTTGCCGCCGTCGAGATCGGCAAGATGCTGGGCGCGATCGTGATCGCGACCGCCTCCAGCGATGAGAAGCTCGCCATCGCGAAATCGCGCGGCGCCGATCATCTCGTGCGTTACGACCGCGAGCCGTTTCGCGACGCCGTCAAGCGTATCACCGACGGTCGCGGCGCCGACGTCGTGTTCGATCCCGTCGGCGGCGAGGTGTTCGAGAACTCGATGCGCTGCATCGCCTGGGGCGCGCGGCTGCTGGTGATCGGCTTCACCGGGGGGATCGGCTCGGCGAAGACCAATCTCCTGCTGATCAAGGGCGCCAGTGTGCTCGGCGTGCGCGCGGGCGAAGCCGTGCGAAAAAATCCGGCGCTCGGCGAGGTGCGCCTGAAGGCGCTGCTCGCATGGGCGGAGGAGGGTAAGCTGCGCCCCAACGTCTCGCACCGCCTGCCGCTGGAGGACTTTGCCAAGGCGATGCGGCTGCTGCTCGACCGCAAGGCGATCGGGCGCGTGGCGCTGGTGATGGAGTGACGGTCTTGTAGGGTGGGTTAGCCGAAGGCGTAACCCACCACTTCTGTGACCGCGGATGCGAAAGAGGTGGGTTACGCTTTGCTAACCCACCCTACGAAGCGCGACGATCCCTCACTTATACTCCCGCTCGCTCCACCACGGGAAATAGTCCGGCATGTCGCTCGACACCTTGTTCTTGAACTGCGCCGGGCGCTTTTCCAGGAACGACACCACGCCTTCCTTGACGTCGTCGGAGCGGCCGCGGGCGTAGATGCCGCGGCTGTCGACCTTGTGGGCTTCCATCGGATCGTCGGCGCCCATCATGCGCCACATCATCTGGCGGATCAGCGCGACCGACACCGGTGCGGTCTTGGTGGCGAACTCCTTGGCAAGCGCGCGGGCGGTTGGCAGCAGATCATCGGGCGGCACGACCTTGCTGACCAGACGCCCCGCAAGCGCCTCCTGCGCCGGGAAGACGCGGCCCGAATAGCACCATTCCAGCGCCTGCGAGATGCCGACGATGCGCGGCAGGAACCAGCTCGAGGCGGCTTCCGGCACGATGCCGCGCTGGGAGAACACGAAGCCGAAGCGTGCGGCGTCCGAGGCAATGCGGATGTCCATCGCGAGTTGCATGGTGACGCCGATGCCGACCGCGGGTCCGTTCACCGCGGCGATCACCGGCTTCAAGCACTTGAAGATGCGTAGCGTCACCTGGCCGCCGCCGTCGCGGACCTGCGGATCGCTGTAATCGACCTTGCCGTCGGCGAACCGCTTCACGGGCCCGCGCCGCGCGTCGCGATCGAAGGTGTCGGCGCCGGAGGAGAGGTCGGCGCCCGCGCAAAAGCCGCGGCCGGCGCCGGTGACGATGATGGCGCGGACGTTGTCGTCCTTGTCGGCGGCGTCGAACGCGTCGATCAGCTCTCCTTGCATCTGCGCGTTGAAGGCGTTGAGCCTGTCGGGCCGGTTCAGCGTGATGGTGAGGATCTGCTCGGCGACCTCATACGTGATCGTTTCATACGCCATGGTGGTTTCCTTCCCTGTCATTTCTTGAATCAATTCTGTCATTGCCGGGCTTGACCCGGCAATCCATCTTTTTTGAAGAGGATGGATGCGCGGGTCGAGCCCGCGCATGACGAGTTGCGCTGAGGCGCTAGCGCGCCGGCGGGCTGGGCCAGGGCCGCTGCGGGCCGCGCAGGCCTTCGAACGCCTTGGCCATGCCGAGCACGCCGATATCGTCGAAGCGGCGGCCGACGATCTGCACGCCGATGGGAAAACCCTTGGCGTCGAAGCCGCCGTTGATCGAGATCGCCGGGTTCTCCGACATATTCCACGGCACGGTATAGGCGATGTGCTCGAACGGCTTCATCGGATCGTTGGTCGGCGAGGCAAACTCCGCCGGATAGTTCACGTTCGGCGCGGTCGGCGAGATGACGTAGTCGAGCTCGCAGAACAGCTTTGCCGCGGCAGTGCGGATCGCCATGGTCTGGTTGAAGCCGCGGATGACGTCGACGCCGGACAGCTTTGCGCCGGACTCGCCCCATTTGAAGATATAGGGCAGCACCTTTGCCTGTTCGGTCGGCGTCAGCTTCGACAGATCGTCCCACATCCGCGCGCGCCAGAAATTGTCGAGGCCGTCGAGCATCTCGCGCGTCAGGATGCCGTCGACTTCGGTGATGACGGCGCCGGCGGACTCGAACGTTTTCGCGGCCTTCACCGCGACCTCGCGCACCGGCTTCTCCAGCTTCTCGCCGACGCCGGGATCGAGCATCAACCCGATGCGCAATTTGCGCGGCGATTTTTCCAGTCCCTTCCAATTGAGCGGCTCGGCGGGCAGGCTCATGCCGTCGCGGCGGTCGGGCTTGGCGATCACGCTCATCATCAGCGCGCAATCGTCGACCGTGCGGGTCATGGGGCCGGCGACGCGGCCGACATAGACCGGATCGATCGGCACGCGGCCAAAACTCGGCTTCAGCCCGACGAGCCCGCACCAGCCCGCGGGCAGGCGCACGGAGCCGCCGATATCGGTGCCGAGATGCAACGGGCCATAGCCGGCGGCCGCTGCGGCACCTGCGCCGGCGCTGGAGCCGCCGGGATTCTTGGAGAGGTCCCAGGGATTTCGCGCGAGCGCGTGGAAGCTGGACAGCCCCGAGGACAGCATGCCGTAATCGGGCATGGTGGTTTTTGCGAAGACGATCGCGCCGGCCTCGCGCAGCCGCGCGGCGGGCGGCGCATCCTTCTCGGCCGGCACGAGCTTGACGCTGGCCGCCCCCAGCGGCACCGGCACGCCCTTGGTCGCGATGTTGTCCTTCACCGTCACCGGCACGCCGTCGAGCGGGCCGGACGGCTCGCCGCCGGACCAGCGCGCGGTCGAGGCCTTCGCGGCCTCGCGCGCGCCGTCGGGATCGAACGCATAGAGCGCCTTGAGGTGCGGCTCCCACGCGGCGACGTGCTCGAGCACGTCGTCCAGCACCTCGCTCGGCGAGAACTGTTTTGCGCGATAACCCGCGATCAGATCGACCGCGGAGAGATCGTGCAGCGAGGTGACCGCCTCTGGGACGCTCTTTTTATGCATGGGCACCTACCGGCATGCGTGTCTCGATGATCCGGGCGAACATGCTGGCGCCGATCGGCAGGATCTTGTCGTCGAGCACAAAACCGGGATTGTGCACCGGCACCGAGCCGTCATGGCCGACCCAGAAATAGGCGCCGGGAATGGTTTGCAGCATGTCGGCAAAGTCCTCGCTGCCCATCTTCGGCTGGGCGCGGGTGATCACGTTGGCGGGGTTGACGATCGTGCGCGCGACCTCCTCGACCACCTTGGACTGCTCGACCTGGTTGACCAGCACGCCGAACGTGTCGCGGATGTCGGCTTCGATCTCGCACTGATAGGCGCTCGCGATGCCGGCGCAGATGGTGCGGATGCGTTCGCTGATCAGGGCTCGGACTTCATTCGAGAAGGTGCGGATGGTGCCGCACAGATGCGCTTCACCGGGGATGACGTTGTAGGCGGAACCGGCATGGATCTGCGTGATCGAGATGACGGCGGCCTGCAGCGGCTCGACGTTGCGGCTGACGATGGTCTGGATCGCCTGCGCCAGCGTGGTCGCGATGATCACCGCATCCTTGGAGCGCTCGGGCATCGCGCCATGCGCGCCGTAGCCGGTGATGCGGAGGTCGAAGAAGTCGGCGCTGGCCATCGCGGGGCCGGGCAGGATCGCGATCTCGCCGTGGTTGAGATCGGGCGCGTTGTGCAGGCCGTAGAGCTCGTCGCAGGGAAACTTCTCGAACAGGCCGTCCTTGATCATCGCGCGGGCGCCGCCAAGGCCTTCCTCGGCCGGCTGGAAGATCAGATGCACGGTGCCGTCGAAGTTCTTGGTTTCGGCGAGGTAGCGCGCGGTGCCGAGCAGCATGGTGGTGTGGCCGTCATGGCCGCAGCCATGGAAGCGGCCGGGGATCTTCGAGCTCCATTTCAGATTGGTGTTCTCTTCCATCGGCAGCGCGTCCATGTCGGCGCGCAGGCCAATGCGCTTGCCGCTCGAACCCTTGCCCTTGATGACGCCGATCACGCCGGTGCCGCCGAGACCGCGATGCACCTCGATGCCCCAGCTCTTCAGCTTGTCGGCGACGATGCCGGAGGTGCGCACTTCCTCGAAGCCGATCTCGGGATGGGCGTGAAGGTCGCGGCGAATGGCGGTGAGTTCGTCGGCATAGCCGTCGATGCGCTCGATCGTGGGCATGTGTTCCTGTCCGGTTAGCGTGAAGGGGGATTGAAAACGGGGCCGTTCGGCTTGATGCGGATGCCCGGGCGCAGGCGCGTCCAGGGCAGGGTGGCTGTGTCGGCCGGCATTGCGCCGGGGGCGGCGCAGATCATCAGCTTTTCGGCGATCGGCTCGAAATCGGCGCGGAAGTGCACCGAGCTCTTGTTGACCAGGATCTTCTGCTCGGTCGGCTCGATGCCGACATAGCGATACATCGCCTGGTCGGCGAGTTGCGCCTTGTGCGAAGAGACGACGATTCGGACGTCGCCGATGCGCAAGGCCGCGGAGGGGCCCATCTCCATCTCGCGGCCGCCATAATAGGGGCCGGGCGCGATGAAGCGGCCGTCGGAGAGCTGTTCGACGACGAAGGTCTCGCGATAGGGCTCGTCGCCGGGAATGCCGGACTTGCCGCCGAGCGACAGGGTCACGGTGGCGCCGACGCCGGCGGCATGCGCGGCCTTCGCCGATTCCGGATCGTAGATCGCACCGGTGGCGGCGCTGGCCTTGTTGCGCACCAGCGCGCGCAGCATGCCCGTGGTGTCGGAATCGCCGCCGGCGCCGGGATTGTCCTGGGTATCGGCGATGATGATCGGCTTGCTCGCGCCCTTCGCGAGTTCCATCGCATGACGCACCCCGTCGTCGGGCGACCAGATCTTGCCGTCGAAATCGTCCTCGTGGCTTTCGATCAGTTTGACGATCGCATCGGCCGCGCGGTCGGCGTCTTCCTGTGTCTTGCCATAGGCGAACACGCTCGGCCCGCAGTCGCGGAAATCGGCGGCAGGGAAGCCCGGCGCGAAGGACAGCGTCGGCACGGCGTCGTTTTCGAGGGCCGCGAGCTTCTCGTAGATGCCCTTGGTCGGCTGGTCGTTGGTGCATTGCCAGCTGATCGGGATCAGGAACGGCAATTGCCGGAACGCCTTTGCGAAGCGCTGCCTGCTGTTCAGCAGCAGCGCCAGATGCCTTGCGGAGGCACGGCCCGTCTCGGCCATGTCGACATGGGGATAGGTGCGGTAGGCGATCAGCGCGTCCGCGTGTTCCATCATTTCGGGCGTGACGTTGGCGTGCAGGTCGAGGCTCGTGACCAGCGGAACATCCTTGCCGATGACGCGGCGCACGCGCGCCAGAATTTCGCCTTCGCCGTCGTCGAGATGTTCGGTCACCATCGCGCCGTGCAGGTCGAGATAGACCGCATCGAGCGGGCCGGCAGAAGCGATGCCGTCGACCATCACCTTCACGATGCGCTCGAAGGCGTCCCGGGTGACATGCGCCGACGGGCTGGCACCGCAAGCAATCGTCGGAATGAGTTCCCAACCATTGGCTTCGGCGCTGTCGACGAAACCGGCGAGCCCGACATTGATGCGCCGCATCACCTTCAGCACGTCGACGCCTTGCGTCATCGCCGGCCAGCCGCCGCCATGCTGGAAATCGCTAAACGTGGCCTTCGTCGGAGCGAAAGTGTTGGTCTCGTGCAGGAAGCCGCCGACGGCGATACGTGTCATCAATTCAGTCCAGGCGATTGAAAGTGCGCGACGTTAGCCTTGCCCTTGCGGCGAGGGCAAGCCGGGAAGCAATTCGAAAGCGCATGGGGTCAAGCCGTTTTGGGAATGCTGCGGATGCGGTGGTGTTGTGAGCGTAGCGACGCGCCACAACCTCGGTGTCGTCCTGGCGAAAGCCAGGACCCATACCGCGAGGTCCATCGATTGCGCACGGTGTGAGCACCGGACCACAAGTCTTCGCCAAACGCCTCCCTGGGGTAATGGGTCCCGGCCTTCGCCGGGACGACGTCAGGCGCTCGCCGCCATACCCTCCGCCACCGGCCGGAAATTCGCAAAATCCCAGCCGCGGCCGGGTGCTGCCTCCAGCAAGGCCCTGGTGTAGTCCTCTTTCGGATGCGTCAGCACTTCGGCGGCCGGGCCCTGTTCGACGACGCGGCCGTGCTGCATCACCACGACTTCGTCGCAGATTTGCGCCGCAACGCGCAGATCGTGGGTGATGAACAGGATGGCGATGCCGAGCCGCTTCTGGATCTCGTCGAACAGTTCCAGCACCTGCGCCTGCACGGAGACGTCGAGCGCGGAGACCGCTTCGTCCGCGACCAGCACGTCGGGATCGAGCGCGAGCGCACGCGCAATGGCGATGCGCTGGCGCTGGCCGCCGGAGAACTGGTGCGGATAGCGCGACACCGCGTCCGCCGGCAGGCCGACGAGCTCAAGCAGCTCGCGCGCCCGCTTCATCGCGTCGGCGTGCGAGACGCCGTAATTGATCGGGCCTTCCGCGATGCTCTCGCCGACGGTGACGCGCGGGTTGAGCGAGCGGTAGGGATCCTGGAACACGATCTGGATCTTTTTCCGGTGCGGCTGGAGCAGGCGACGCGAGATGTTGGAGATCTCGCGGCCGGCCAGGCGCACGCCGCCGGAGGTCGGATCGATCAGGCGCACGATGCAGCGCGCCACGGTCGATTTGCCTGAGCCGCTCTCGCCGACGATGCCGAGCGTGCGGCCCTTGCGCAGCGTCAGCGTCACCTTGTCGGCGGCGACGACCTCGCGGCCTTTGCCGAAGAACGCACGTTCGCGATAGACCTTGCCGAGCTCGTTGGCCTCCAGCACCACCGGTTCCTTGCTCTCCTCACGCGGAGCCCGCGGCACCAGGCTCGGCACCGCAGAAAGCAGGTTGCGCGTGTACTCCATGGTCGGATTGCGCAGGATGGAATCGAGCGTGCCGGTCTCGACCAGGCGGCCCTGCCGCATCACCGCGACGCGGTCGGCGATCTCCGCCACCACGCCCATGTCGTGGGTGATGAACAGCACGGCCGTACCGTGATCGCGCTGGAGGTCGCGGATCAACGTCAAAATCTGCTTCTGCGTGGTGACGTCGAGCGCGGTGGTCGGCTCGTCGGCGATGAGGAGCTTTGGCTCGAGCACCAGCGCCATCGCGATCATGATGCGCTGGCGCTGACCGCCGGAGAGGCGGTGCGGGTAGGAGGCGAAGATGCGCTCGACCTGCGGCAGGCGCACCTGCTCCATCATGTCGAGGATGCGCTTGCGGCGCGCTTTCGCATCGAGATCGGTGTGAGCGCGCAGGACCTCGTCGATCTGGCGGCCGACCGGCACCACCGGATTGAGCGCCGTCATCGGCTCCTGGAAGATCATCGCCATCCGCGTCGCGCGCAGCTGCCGCAGGCGGCGGTCGGTCGCGGTGAGCAGTTCCTCGCCGACCAGCTTGACGCTGCCGCCGGTCGGAACCAGCGTGCCCTTCGGCAGCAGGCCCATCGTGGTCAGCGACGTCACCGACTTGCCCGAGCCGCTTTCGCCGACGAGGCACAGCGTCTCGCGCTCATGCACCTGGATCGAGATGCCGTCGAGGATGTTCGTCCCCTTCGGCTTCCTGCCGACGGAAACGACGAGGTTGTTGATGTCGAGGATGGGGTTGGTCATGCCGCAAAACTCTCGTTGGTCATTCCGGGGCGCGCGTTAGCGCGAGCCCGGAATCCATCGGGCCGCAATACAAGAGGTGAAATGGATTCCGGGTTCGCGCCAAGAGGCGCGCCCCGGAATGACGTCGTTGGATGTTTCACTTCCCCTCCCGCTGCTTCATGCGGGGATCGAGCGCATCGCGGGCGGCGTCGCCGATCAGGTTGATGCTGAGGATGGCGATCGAGAGCAAGAGGCCCGGCCAGAAGATCAGCGTCGGCTTGAGCTGGAAGTACTGGCGGCCCTCAGCCATGATGTTGCCCCAGGTCGGCGTCTCCGGCGAGATGCCGGCGCCGAGGAAGGACAGGATGGCCTCGGTCAGGATCGCGGAGGCGCAGACATAGGTGCCCTGGACGATCAGCGGCGCGATGGTGTTCGGCACCAGGTGCCGCCACATGATCTTCGGCAGCGACGAGCCCACCGAGATCGCGGCCTCGACGTAAGGTTCCTCGCGCGCGGACAGCACCACCGAGCGCACCAGGCGGGCCACGCGCGGGATCTCCGGGATCGTGATCGCAATCAGCACGGTCCAGAGGCTGGCGCCGGACAGCGACACCACGGCGATTGCGAGCAGGATGCTCGGCATCGCCATCAGGCCGTCCATGACGCGCATCATGACGGAATCGACCAGCTTGAAGAAGCCGGAGACGAGGCCGATCGCCAGCCCAATGACGATCGACATGATCGCGGAGCCGACGCCGATCAGAAGCGAGACGCGGCCGCCATACATGACGCGCGACAGCAGGTCGCGACCATAGGCGTCGGTGCCGAGCAAAAACTGCGCCGAGGAGGGTTTCAGCCGCTGCGACGGCGCAAGCTGGATCGGATCATGCGGCGCGATCAGCGGCGCCAGGATCGAGATCAGCACGATCAGCGCGAGGCAGACCGTGGCCGCCGCGATGATCGGCGTCGAGGTGAGGAATCCGAGGCGCGGCCGCAGCGGCGACGTGATCGGAATGGACGACTGGGGAAGGGTATCGACCGACATTTTTGTCCTTATCCTTGCCTCAGTACCGGATCCGCGGATCGAGCAGCGTATAGGCGACGTCGATCAGGAGATTGACGACGACGTAGATCAGCGACGTCAGCAGGATCATTGCCTGGATGACCGGGTAGTCGCGCGCCAGCACCGCATCCACGGTCAGGCGCCCGATGCCGGGGATGTTGAACACGCTCTCGGTGACGACGACGCCGGAAATCAGCAGCGCGAAGCCGGTGCCGATCACGGTGATCACGGGGACCGCGGCGTTCCGCAGCGCATGCCGCATCATCACGGCGACCTCGTTGATGCCTTTTGCGCGCGCGGTGCGGACRTAATCCTCGCCCAGCACGTCGAGCATCGCCGCCCGCGTCATGCGCGCGATCAGCGCGATATAGATGAAGGACAGCGCGCAGGTCGGCAGGATGATGCGCTCGAAGAACGGCCCAAAGCCGTTCGATATGCTGCGGAAGCCCTGCACCGGAACCCAGCGCAGGTCGATGGCGAAGACTTCGATCAGGACGTAGCCGACCACGAACACCGGCACCGAGAAGCCGAGCACCGACAGCCCCATCACGCAGCGGTCGATCCAGGTGCCGTGCTTCCAGGCCGCGATCACCCCCAGGGGAACGGCGACGACGACGGCGAGGACGATGGTCGACAGCGCGATCGAGATCGACGGCTCGACGCGCTGGCCGATCATCTTCATGACGGGCAGGTTGGAGATCAGCGAGGTCCCGAGATCGCCGTGCAGGAGCTTGTTCACCCAGGTGACGAACTGCACGATCAGGGGATCGTTGAGGCCGAGCGAGGTGCGGATGCGCTCCAGCCGTTCCGGCGTGGCGTTGTCGCCGGCGAGAATCGCGGCGGGATCGCCGGGGGTGAGGCGGAGCAGGAGGAAGACGAACAGGGCCACCACGCCCATCACGGGCACGGCGGCGAAAATTCGACGAAGGAGATATCCGAGCAAGTTGGATCCGTCAGATTAGAGTCAAATCGGGGCAGCGCTCATGGCCTGTTCTGCCATCAGCCTAACATTTCAGCAATTCCCATGCCATCCGGGCCACAGGTTTTGCAGTGCGGCCAGTCATTCTCTTGCGGCGTCATTCCGGGGCGATGCGCCAGCATCGCACCCGGAATCTCGAGATTCCGGGTTCGCGTCTTTCGACGCGCCCCGGAATGACGATCTAATCACTCCAGCGTCGCCAGCAGCCCGGCCATCAGGCGGCCGCGTTCGGCCAGGCTCTCGACCTCGATATACTCTTCGAGCGTGTGGCCGTTGCCTCCGCGGACGCCCAGGCCGTCAAGAGTCGGGATGCCCATCGCCCCCGTGAAATTGCCGTCCGAGCCGCCGCCGGAACTCGCATGCGGCAACTCGGCGCCGAGCGACCTGGCGATGCCGCGCGCCTTCTCATAGAGCGCCATGGTGCCGACATCCGGTTCCCACACCGGCCGCGTCACGCCGCGGGTGACCTTGAAGGTGACATCATTGGTTGTGCCTGACAGCGCCAGCATCCTCTCGACGCCGCGGTCGAGATCGGCTTGGCGTTTGGCCATGGACAGGGCTTCGCCGGTGGCGGTCGTGGCAACGCAATTGACCCATTGCCCGCCATGCACGACGCCGACCGAGAAGGTGCAGTCGTCGCTCGTCATCGCGTCGATCGCGAGGATCTGCCGCGCCATCTCGCGGATCGCCGAGCGTCCCGCCGACAGCGTCGCGCCGGCGTGGCTCGGCCGGCCTGTTGCCTCGAGATTGAAGCGCGCGATCGCATATCGCCCGGTGGTGACGCCATTGTCGGCGCGGCCGGGTTCGGGCACCAGCACATATTTGTTGCGCGCGGCTTCCGCCTCGATGATGTCGCGCGTCGACGGCGTGCCGACTTCCTCGTCCGGCGTGAACAGCACGGTGATCGGCAGCGGCGTGGTGAACGAAGCCCGCATCAGCTGCCGGATCGCTTCCAGCGAGAGATAGTTGCCGCCCTTCATGTCGTAGATGCCGGGGCCGTAGCACTTGTTGCCCTCGCGCCGCCATTTCAACTTCTCGATGGTGCCGACCGGGTGAACGGTATCCATGTGCCCGGCGATCAGGATGCCCGGCTCGCCTTGCCTCGGATGCGGAAAGCGCGCGCGGACCACGCCGCCAAAACCCTGGCGGCCGGCGATGCGCTCGATCGTCGCACCCATGATCGCCATGTCCCGCGCCACGAGTTCGAGCATGCGGTTCACGGCGTTCTCGTCCCAGGTCGGGCTTTCGCATTCCACCCAGCTGCGCAGGCCCTGGAGCATCGCCTCGGAATCAAAGGGAAGATTGGCTGGATTCATCGGGGGTCTCTATCTGCTTCGAACGATGGATTTGCGCGTTGCAGCGCGCGGTGGGGGAGGAGCGGCGGACAGCGTTGTAGAGTGAAAGCGACCCTGGTGGAGCCCGTGCGCGCGCCGCCATGGGATGCACTGAAAGCGGATTGACGGGCTCGATGCTCTCTGCAAGTCTCGAAAAGATAAAGGCATTGCATGAGGTTAGTTCGCCTAAAGAACAATCCGATTGCTCAACCAATAATCTGCCTTTGACCAGTTTCACGTCAGGAGAAACTTTCAATGTTCCAACTCATGCGCCGGGGGCGCCGCGCGTTCGCCTCCAAACTTGCGCTGTCGGTCGTCGCGCTTTCGACGGCGCTGGCTTCGCCGGTGCTTGCCGCCGGCAAGACCATCACCGCGGTGATGCATTCGGATCTGCGCATCATCGATCCGATCTTCACCACCGCCTACATCACGCGTGACCATGGCTACATGGTCTACGACACGCTGATCGCGACCGATTCGAGCTTCAAGATCCAGCCGCAGATGGCGGACTGGAAGATCTCCGACGACAAGCTCACTTACACCTTCACGCTGCGCGACGGGTTGAAGTGGCATGACGGTGCGCCGGTAACGGCGGAAGACTGCGTCGCCTCGCTGAAGCGCTGGGCCGCCGTCGACGGCATGGGTCAGCAGATGATGCAGTTCACTGCCAGCATCGAAGCCACCGACGCCAAGACCATCACGCTGAAGCTGAAGGAGCCTTACGGCCTCGTGCTTGAGTCGATCGGCAAGCCATCCTCGCGTGTCGCCTTCATGATGCCGAAGCGCCTCGCCGAGACGCCGGCTGACAAGCAGATCCCGGAGCAGATCGGCTCGGGCCCCTTCAAGTTCGTGCAGTCGGAATTCCAGCCCGGCGTGAAGGCGGTCTATGTCAAGAATACCGACTACGTGCCGCGCAAGGAGCCGGCGAGTTGGACCTCGGGCGGCAAGGTGGCGAAGGTCGACCGCGTCGAGTGGATCACCATGCCGGACTCGCAGACCGCGGTGAATGCGCTGCAGTCGGGCGACATCGATTTCATGGAAAATCTGCCCTACGACATGCTGCCGTTGCTGGAGGCGAACAAGGAGCTCACGATCGAGGTCTCGAACAAGTTCGGTTTTCAGACGCTCGGCCGGATGAACTTCCTTTACCCGCCGTTCGACAACGTGAAAGTGCGCCGTGCTGCCTTCCTGGCGATGAACCAGAAGGACGTTCTCGACGCGCTGGTCGGCAACGCCAAATATCAGAAGGTCTGTGGCGCCTTCTTCGTATGCGATACGCCGCTTGCGAGCGACGTCGGAGCCGAGACCCTGGTGAAGGGCAACGGCATGGCGGAAGCCAAGAAGGCCCTCGCCGAGTCCGGCTATGACGGCACCCCGGTCGTGATCATGGCGCCTGGCGATGTCACGACGCTGAAGGCGCAGCCGATCGTTGCGGCCCAGCTGTTGCGCGAAGCCGGCTTCAAGGTCGACCTGCAGGCGACCGATTGGCAGACGGTGGTGAGCCGTCGCGCCAGCCAGAAGCCGCCGAAGGAGGGCGGCTGGAACATGTTCTTCACCAACTGGGTGGCGGCAGACGTCTCCAACCCGATCGCCAATCTCTCGATCGGCGGCCAGGGCAAGAAGGGTGGCTGGTTCGGCTGGGCGGAAGACGCCAAGATCGAGCAGCTCAAGGATGCGTTCGTCCGCGCCTCCTCGATCGACGAGCAGAAGAAGATCGCGGCGGACATCCAGAAGGAAGCCTATGAGCAGGTGATCTACATCCCGCTGGGTCAGTATCTCCTGCCGAGCGGCTGGCGCAAATCGCTTTCCGGCGTGCTCGACGGCCCCGCAACGCCGCTGTTCTGGAACGTCGACAAGTCGGAGTAGCGTCTCCGCCTGTGTCTGAACGCGAACGGCGCCGCTGTCAGCAGCGGCGCCGTTTTCCTTTTCGCTCCCCGCTTTTAACTGTTCCAGTTTCCAATCATTGCTATTTGTTTCCATTCTGAAATAGATGTGTTGTCTTCGCGCATCACTTTCCCTCCCTCGATTTGAATCACGTGCCGATCGATTTTGCATTCCAGGCGATGGCCGAACGGTCGGATCGCGCACCGGCGCGTTGGCGTCTGCCTTTCCTGCGCTGGCTCGATGGCGTCGAGGCGGGCTGGGCTGTGCCGCTGCTGCTGGTCTGCTTCGTCGCGATCTGGACGCTCTATCTCTTTGTTGCCTATGCCGGCAGCGGCCTGCATCCCGACACGCTCGAGGCCTGGACACTGGGGCGGCGTTTCGCCTGGGGCTATCACAAGCATCCGCCGCTGATGGGGTGGGTTACGGCGGCGTGGACGTCGGTCTTTCCGCTCAGCGATTGGTCGCTGCAACTGATGGCGATGGCGAATGCGGGGCTTGCGCTGTTTTTCGTCGACTTGGTCGCGCGGCAGTTCGTGACCGGGCACAAGCGCATCCTGGTGCTGCTGCTGCTGATCCTGACGCCGGCCTATCAATTCCACGCCCAGCGCTTCAACGCCAATGCGGTGCTGCTTGCAATCTGGCCGCTGGCGACCTGGTGTTTTCTGCGCGCGTTCGAGACCCGTCGCGCGTTCTGGGCGGTCGCGGTGGGATGCGCCACGGCGCTGGCGATGGTCGGCAAGTATTATTCGGTGTTCCTCGTCGCCAGTTTTGCCTTTGCCGCGCTGGCGCATCCGGCGCGACGGGCTTATTTCACCTCCGCCTCGCCCTGGATTTCGGTCGTCACCGGGCTCGCAGTGCTGTCGCCGCATATCTACTGGCTCGCGACCACGGGCGCCTCGACCTTCACCTATGCGCTGACGCACGCCAACGGCAATGCCGTGAGTTCGCTCGGCGAGGTGAAGAACTTTGTGCTTGGTCTTGCGGCGGCGATGAGCGTGTCGGCCATGGTCTGGGTGTTCATCGCGGGCACGCGGCTGAAGCGGTTTCCGGGCGACTTCGCCGCAATGGGACCGGGCCTGCGACTGCTCTTCTATGTCGCGATTGGCACGATCGTGTTGCCGGTCCTGACATCGCTGGCGATGGGCACAGATCTGCCGTCGCTATGGGCATTGCAGGGGCTGTTCCTGTTCGTCGTGCTGATCGTCTGCGGCACGCGCTACCCGATCGAGCGGTTCTACACCGTCAATGTCACGGTCGTCGCCGCAGTCGTTGCGCTGGCCGCTGTCTTCGTCGCCGCGCCGATCCACGCCGTCTACCGCAACACCCACGGTTATGAAGAGGGGCGGAATTTCTACGCCCAGGCGGCGAACGAGCTCACCCGCGAGTGGCGTGAGCTGACCGGCGAGCCGCTCGCCGCCGTCAGCGGCGACGATTCGCTGGCCTTTGCGACTGCGTTCTACAGCCCGGACCATCCATATTACGCGCGCCCCTTCGAGTACCAATATGACTGGGGGTTGCCGCGCAAGGCCACGCTGGCCCGCGGCTGGGCTGCGCTCTGCTTCAGCGGCCAAGACTATTGCGGTCGCTGGATGGAGGGGGTCTCCTCGCGCGCCGAACACTTTGTCAGGCGTGAGTTCACCGTGCAGGCAACGCTATGGGGCAAGCCCGGCCTGACGCGGAAGGTGGTCGTGCTGATGGTGCCGCCGCGCACGGGCAGCGGCACGGCGCCTGAAAGTGCAGCGGACGATTTCAGCGCCAGCAAGCGTATTCCGGAGTAGCGCGCCTCTCAGCAATGGCTGTCGCGCAACCGTTCAAGTCCTTCGCTTGCGAAGGGCGGTGTGGATGCGGGCTGCTTTGCGCCAGACGCCTTGCGCTGCGCCTCAGTCGGTTCCGACGCGTGATCGGTTTCGTTGCGTTTCGGTTCCATTGAGGCGACCTCTCGAAAAATGCTGCATGACAACATCGAGAGGACCGGGATGTTCCTCACGCCACGGGGCGGTGATGCGGCTTGAACAGCCGTCCCTTCTCCACCACCAGCACGATCGCGAGCGCCGCCAGCGTCGACAGGAAGAAGCCGACCGAGAACGGCAGCAGCGTGCCGTCAAAGCTCTGGCCGATGGCCATGCCGACCACGATGCCGATCAGCGTCGTGATCGAGCCGTAGAGCGATGAGGCGGTGCCGGCGATGTGGCCCTGCGGCTCCATGGCCAGCGCGGTGAAGTTGGCGACCATCATGCCGAACGAGAACATCATCAGGGCGGAGAGCACCATGAACAGAGGCAGCGGCAGCATGCCGAGGCTCTCGGTCAACAGCATCACGGCGGCCACCGCGGTGTAGAGCGTCAGCGCGCCGTGCGAGATCACGCGCATGCCGAGGGTCCCGACAAATCTGGCGTTGAGGAAGCCGGCGATGGCGGTGCCGGCCGCGATCGCGGCGAAGGCGAGGGGGAAATATTGGCCGAGATGGTAGATGCCGGTGAAGACCTGCTGGGCCGAGAACACATAGGCGAACAGCGCGCCCATGACGCTGCCGGCGGCCGTTGCGTAGCCGATGGTCTGGCGGTTGGTGACGGTCTGGCGGAAGGCCGCGAGCACGTCGGCGGGCGCGAGCGACCTGCGCTCCGACTCCGGCAGCGTCTCCGGCAACCGCCACACGCTCCACGCCAGCGCGAGCAGGCCGTAGAGCATCAGCACGACGAAGATGCCGCGCCATTGCGTGACCAGCAGCACCGCCTGCCCGAACGAGGGCGCGATCACCGGCACCGCGATGAACACCATCATGGCGAGCGACATCACGCTGGCCATGCGGCGGCCGACATAGCAGTCGCGCACGATCGAGGTCGCGATCACGCGCGTCGCCGAGGTGCCGAGCCCTTGCAGCGCGCGGGCGAGCAGCAGCGTCTCGAACGAGGGTGCGGCGACCGCCAGCACGCTCGCCACCGCATAGACCGCCATGCCGCCCAGCAGCACCGGGCGCCGGCCGAAGCGGTCGGACAGCGGGCCCATGACGAACTGGCCCGCACCGAAGCCGATCAGGAAGGTCGACAGCACGAGCTGGAGATGGTTGGCGTTGGGAATCTTGAAGGCCGCCCCGATATTGGGCAGCGCCGGCAGCATCATGTCCATGGCGAGCGGATTCAGCGCCATGATCGACGCGATCACGATGACGAATTCGGGAAAACCCATCGGACGGTGCCCCGAGGACACCCAATCGTCGGCATTGACGTCGGACAAGAAAGCTCACCCCTGATTGAGCAGCCTGTCTATCCTCAATGCTGCGTCGCACAACCCATGTTTTGGGATGGCTGTCAGGCGGGGCAGGGAGCGGACACGAATTGGTGAGGTAGCCATGCCGGACGGCTTTTCACCTCCGGTTCGAACGGCGGGGGAAACCAGGGATTCACCATGAAATCGCCGCCCGGCGAGAACGGCGCGATGGGGAGATGAATCAGAAACGCATCCTGTCCATTGTAACCTGACGTTGCGGGCGCTGGGCAGGGCGCCAAGGGAATTCGGGGCAGGCAAGGAATCCGCGGTGTCCGACGTCACTGGTACAGCACGATGGTTGGGGCCGTCGGCCGACACGGCTGCGACACGGCGCACCCGGCTTGCGTGCCTGATCGCACTGGTGGCGCTCCTGGTGCTCGGCAATCTCGCCAACGACACCGCGCTCGATGTGAAATATGGCTGGGATGTTCGCGTCAATTGCGCGGCGGTCGACGCGCATGTCGAAGGGCTCGATCCCTATTTCGTCAAGAACCTGAAGGGCACCAAGCTCTCCTATCCCTATCTGCCGGTGACACTCGACGTCTTTCGTCCGCTGTGTGCGGGTGGCGTGCTCGTCGGCCACCACAGAGGCGTCTACCTCGCTCTCGCCGTGCTCTGCGCCCTGCTGCTGCCCGGCCTTGGCCGGACACGCAGCTTACGGGACATCGCGCTCAGGGGTCTCTTCGTGCTCGGCGCATTCGTCGGCTTCGAATGGGTCCTGGCCTCGGGGAATTTTGCGATCCTGGGTGGCGCGCTGACCGCCGCGGCACTTGCACTTCTGCTCCGCCCTGCCGCGCCAAGAGCGCATGGCGATCGAAATGATGGTCTGCGTGTCGTGGGGGCCGCCTTGCTCGGCCTTGTCATGGCGTTCAAGCTGGTGTTCTGCCCTGTACTGGCCGCGCTCTATTTCCTGCCGCTGCCGCGTCGGCGGAAACTGGTCCTGATCGTGGTGGCGGGCGTCAGCTTCGTGCTCCCGATACTGGTCTCGGTCGTCTTCTATCAAGACCTGTTCTCGAGCTGGTTGCTCGCGCTCGCGGGAGGGATCCCCGGTCAGCATTCGGTCCAGCTGGAGGAAGCCAATCCGTCGCTGCTGCTGCTGGCGCAAACGATCGTGAACCGCATTGGATTGGCCGACAGCAAGCCGATCGCATTCGCCATCTATGCGCTGGCTGCGACCGCGCTCGTGCTCGTGCCGCTCGGCTGGTCGATGCAGCGCACCGTCGGGAGCGGTGAGGGATCGTTGTTGAGGCGCCTCGACCGCTGGCTGGTCGATCATCCGCATGCGGCCATGCGCTTCAGCGTGCTCGCGATGTACGGGCTTTATCTCTGCTCGCCGCGCCTCAAGGAATATGCCTTTTTCGAACTGGCGGTCTACGCCGCCGTCCTCATCGTCGATCTTCCGGCCGCTGCACTGGCGGCCGTGCTGACCATCGGCGTTGCCATTCCAACGCTGGTCTCGATCACGGGCAGCACGGTCGAGGGCGGTTTTGTCCAGATCGCGGTCGCGCTCGCCTGCTTCTGGATCATGCTGCTCGATTTTCGAGCCGAGCCGAAACGCCTCGATCCGGAAGCCGTGCGTCCATGACGAGTGTCGCCTCGTCCGCAGATGCCGAAGGAGAACGGCCTTTTGGCGCGGATGGATCGCGGAGGAGCTGGCTGAGCCGCTTCATCCTGGTCATGGCCGTACTGCTCCCCACCGCCGTCGCCATCGATCTCAGCGTGAACAAGACATTTGGCTCGGACGCGCGGGTGAACTGCGCGGCGGTCGATGCCCATCGTGAGGGATTGGACCCTTATTTCGTCAGGAATTTGAAGGGCACCGATCTTTCCTACCCCTATCTTCCCGTCACCCTCGACGCCTTTCGGCCGCTCTGCGCCGGCGGCTTTCTCGTCGCCCACTACAAGGCCATCTATCTGGTTCTCGGGGTGATCTGCGTACTGCTGCTGCCCGGTCTCGGCAGGATCCGCGCCGGCCCGCGGGATGTCGCGCTGCGGGGCGTGTTCGCGCTTGGTGGTTTCCTCGGGTTCGAATGGGTCATGGCGAGCGGCAATTTCGCGATGCTGAGTGGCCTGCTGACGGCCGCGTCGCTCGCACTGTTGCTGCGTCCCGTGCCGTCCGAGGGGCGGGGCGGCGTGAGCCTCGTGCCGCAGCTCGCCGGTGCGGCCATGCTCGGCCTCGCCACCTCGCTCAAGCTGGTGTTCTGCCCGGTACTCGCCGCGCTCTATTTTCTGCCCCAGCCAAGACGTCGCAAACTCGTCCTGATCGCGGTGGCAGCGGGCATGTTCGCCCTGCCGATCCTGGTCTCGATGGTGTTCTACACGGAGCTGTTTCCAAGCTGGCTGAGTGCGATCCTCGGCCAGATTCCCGGACAGCATTCGCCGGCGAGCGAGGATAATCCGTCGCTGCTCTTGCTCGCGCAGACACTTGCGGACCGCGTCGCGCTCGCCGGCAGCAAGCCGGTGGTCGCCGTGCTCTATGGGCTCATCGCGGTCGCACTCGTGCTCGCGCCGCTCGCCATCTCCGTGTGGCGCATGGTCAGGGCGCAGGGCCCGGCCGGCAAGACTTCGCCGCTCCAGGCGCTCGACGACTGGCTGATGGATCATCCCGACGCCGCGATGCGGATCACCGTGCTCGCGATGTACGCGCTCTATCTCTGTGCGCCCAGACTGAAGGTGTATGCCTTCTTCGAGGCCGCGCTCTACGCCGCCGTTCTGATCGTCGACCTGCCTGCGGCGATGGTGGCGGCCGTGCTGACGGTTGCGATCGCCATCCCGTTCGTGACCTCGGTCTCGGGCATTGCGTTCGTGGACGGATTCGACCTGCTCGCGGTCGCGCTCATCTGCTACTGGATCCTGCTGTTGGCACAGTTGGCGCCGTCAGCTCTCGTGGTGCGGGCAGCCGGGGTCGAACCGGCACAGCGCTTGCGCACCGAGGGATTTTAAGTCCC
This sequence comes from Bradyrhizobium sp. P5_C12, assembly GCF_054049735.1. Classification (NCBI taxonomy): domain Bacteria; kingdom Pseudomonadati; phylum Pseudomonadota; class Alphaproteobacteria; order Hyphomicrobiales; family Nitrobacteraceae; genus Bradyrhizobium; species Bradyrhizobium sp. P5_C12. The sequence continues at coordinate 185,245 of NZ_JBFULU010000004.1, read as the reverse complement.
TTGCGTCTACCAATTCCGCCATGCCCGCTTGATCCAACGAGATCAACGACTTAAGTCCCGTTCGGCCGTTTTCGGTGGCGGGGAGCCGGACGGGCTGTCTCCTCCATAAGCGAGCCGCCTGCACAAGGCAAAGCCTCAATCCGGACATCTCGGCTTGCTTTAGGCAATCTCAATCTACGGGGACTACCAATCCGCCATGCCTGTCTCGTTTCTCCTTCAAGGTCGTCCTGCGCGCGTGCTGCTTCCGCTGCTGGGGCTTTGCGCGGCGCTTGGCGGCTGCGCCAGCGTCAGCGATACCATCAGCCCGGCCTTCGCCGATCCGGCCCGCTATGACCTCTGGGACTGCAAGCAACTCGCGCCCGAGCGCATAGGTCTCGCCAAGCGCGTCGACGACCTGCAGCGGCTGATGGCGAAGGCGGAAACCGGGACGGGCGGCGTCGTGGTGTCGGAGCTCGCCTATCGCAACGACTATATCTCCGCGCGCGGATCGCAGAAGCTGATGGAAGAGGCTTGGCAGAAGAACAGATGCCGCGAGAGCGATATGGAAGCGGCCCGGGCCGCTCAGGCGACACCCGGGTCTGCACCGGCAGGGGCGGCCAAGCCGTCCAAGCCTGCGTCGGGCTCGAAATCCGGCGGCGCCGTCTACTGACGAGCGCACGCTAAAAGCATGATCCGGAAAAGCGTGCTGCGGCTTTCCGAAGAGATGCTCAAGCAATGACCGAAGCCGCGATGACGATCGCTTCCGATCGCATCTCGCGCTAGGCCCGCCAGCCGTAGATCCAGTCCTGCCGCGCCAGCATCCGCTCCGGACCGAGCGCGCGGATCGCAAGGTCGCGCGCGAGCGCGAGCGGGCCGGTGAGATGATAGATGCGGCCTTGCTGCCGCGCAGTTCGCTGCACCCGCCGCACGCGCGCCTGACGCGCCCGCCCATACTGCTTCAGCGCCGCGGCGATGCCGGCCGCGCTCTCGGCGGCCTCGAGGCTCAGATGCCTGGCGAGCACGGCGGCATCCTCGATCGCCATGCCGGCGCCCTGGGCGGCGAACGGCAGCATCGCATGCACGGAATCGCCGAGCAGCGCCATTTGCCCTTTGCTCCAGGGGCAGCCCTCGGGCACGCCGAACAGCGCCCATTTGCGCCAGGTGTCGACCGCGGTGAGCATCATCCGCGCCGACGGCGGCCAGCGCGGAGCGGCGAAGGCGTCCATCACCTCGAAGGGATCGCCCGGCGTGCTCCAGCCCGGCCTGTTCCAGGTGCCCGGCAGCACCGCCACCACGTTGATCTGGCGTCCGCCGGCGATCGGATAGGCGACCAGATGGGCGTTCGGGCCCATCCAGAGCTGGACCCGGCGTGCGGTGTAGTCCTTCGGCAATTGGGTGGCATCGAGCGTGCCGCGCCAGGCGATCAGTCCGGAGAAGCGCGRCTGCACCTCGGGAAACAGCTGCTGGCGTACCGTCGACCAGATGCCGTCGGCGCCGATCAGTGCGCTCGCCAGATCGCTGCGGCGTATCGTGCCGCTGCGATGGACGATCGTCAGCCCCTTGGCGTGGGGCGCGACATCCTCGAAGGTCGCACCCAACTTCAACTCGATGTCGGGATGATCGGAGACCGCGCCGGCCAGCGCCGCCTGCAGGTCGGCACGGTGCACCACCCAATAGGGGGCGCCGGCGCGCGCCGCGGCTGCTTCGCCAAGCGGCATGCGCAGCAATTCGCCGCCGGCCCGTGCGCTCATGACGCAGACCGCCTCGGGGGTCACGGCGCGCAGCTTGAGGCGCTCCGTCAGGCCGAGTTCGACCAGCACGCGGCTGGCATTGGGGGAGAGTTGCAGGCCCGCGCCGATTTCCTCGAGCCGCTCGGTCTTTTCCAGCACGACGACGCGAAAGCCGCGGGCGGCGATCGCGAGCGCGGCCGTCAGTCCTCCGATTCCGGCACCGGCGATGACGATTGTTCGGGAGAGCGCCACCCCTGACCGGGGGGGCCGGGTCAGGCCACCTTGTCCTTCAGGACGCATTCCGGCGGACGGGCTTCGCCGGCCTTCAGGTCGGCGGCGAAGCGGTACAGCGTCGAGCAATAGGGGCAGATGATCTCGTTGTCGTTGCCGAGGTCGAGGAAGACGTGCGGATGATCGAACGGAGGATTGGCGCCCACGCACATGAACTCTTGCGAGCCGATCTCGATGACGGGAACACCGGCATCGTTATGGAAGTGCGGGACGACATGGTCGGACATCGTAACTCATCCTGGAGTGGCAATGGCGGCGGACACAATCAAGAACTGACGCGGCATCTTTAAGGCGCCGCGGACCATACTGGCGAGGGCAGATGATTGCTAGTCCAGCGGAACCGAAAGGTTCGCAATTGCCCCATRCTCATTTGCTCATGCAAATTCGACACAATCTTGCGGCCTGAGAGAAGCCCTTCTTTCGTCGGGGACGTTGTGTCGCAATTTTGGCATACTATGTCTGTGGACGAGGGCAATTGCGGCAAAACACGAACCATCGGGCAGGCGTCCAGGCTTTCAGCATGAAGTGGCTGCGAATCAGCACAGCGTTGACGGGTATCGCGGCATGCGGCTTCCTGCTCGTGCAGGTAGCACCGCACGCCCGCGAGGCCGGCGCGATCTTCGCGGCCCAGGACGATCCGGCCGCGCTGTCCGAGCTGAGGCTCGACGCGCTTCTGCGGCACAACGAGCGCCTGGTTCAGGACAACGTCGAGGCCGCGCTCGCATCGGGCGATGCCGATCTCGCAGACAGCTTCGTCGCGCTCGCGCGCGAGCGCAACATCGCGCTCCCCGACGACCTCCTGATCCGCGTGAGCGACGCCATCAAAGAGGAAAATTCCACCTCGCATTTCGCCAAGCAGTTCGCCACCGGCCTCGTCACCGGCAGCGCCGACGATGTCGCAAGCCTGTCCGGAACGGTCGCCGGCGATCTCTTCGTGATCGGCGACGTCAGGGACGTCGTGCGCGAAGGCAAGCACCTCGCGATGGGCGAGGACACCGATCACCTGGTGCTGGGCCTCGCGGCCGCGGGCCTCGCGGTGACGGCCGTGACTTACGTGTCCGTCGGCGGCGCGGCGCCGGTGCGCGCCGGGCTCACGCTGGTCAAGGATGCCCGGAAAGTCGGCCGGCTCGGCGAGGGGCTCGCCGCATGGGCCGGCCGCTCCGCGCGCGAGGTGGTCGATACGCCGATGCTCCAGAACGCGGTCGCCTCCGGTTCGGTGCTGCGGCCGGGCGAGACCGCGCGCGCGATCAAGGCTGCATTCCGCGCCGAAAAGGCCGGCGCGCTGGTCCGGCTCGGCAAGGACGTCACGCGCGTCGCCGAAAAGACCGGCACGCGCGGCGCCATGGACACGCTGCGCATCGCCGAAGGCCCGAAGGACGTCGCGCGCGCGGCGCGGCTTGCGGAAGCGCAGGGCGGCAAGACCCGCGCGATCATGAAGCTGCTCGGCCGCGGCGCGCTGCTGCTCGTGGCCGGTGCGTTCGATCTGGCGCTCTGGCTGTTCGGCGCCGCATTGACGCTGTTCGGCGTGTTGTCCTCGATCAAGGCGACCACCGAGCACCTGACCCAGGCCTGGTGCGATCGCAGACGGGTACGCCGGCTGCGCCGGGCCCGGATCGCAGCCGAAGCCGGTCTGGCCAGCGCGGCCCTCAGGGCCTAAGATCAACCCTTCCCCTCTCAAGACTGCGGAACAAGTGATGCCGAGCTTTCACAACGGCGCCGTTGAAATTGCCTATCTCGACGAAGGCGAGGGCGATCCCATCATTCTGGTGCACGGCTTTGCCTCGAGCAAGAACGTGAACTGGGTCTATCCGACCTGGGTCTCGGAACTGCGCAAGAACGGCCGCCGCGCCATCGCGCTGGACAATCGCGGCCATGGCGACAGCGCAAAGCTCTACGAGTCCGGGCAGTATTCGATCCCGACCATGGCGGGCGACGTGCTCGCGCTGATGGACCATCTCGGCATTCCGCAGGCCGACATCATGGGTTATTCGATGGGCGGGCGGATGACCGCGTGGCTTGGGCTCAACGAGCCGCAGCGGCTGCGCTCGGCGATCCTCGGCGGCATCGGCATCGGCGGCCTGATCGAGGGCACCGGGCCCGGCGAGAATGTGGCGAAGGCGCTGGAAGCACCCTCGCTCGACGACGTCACCGATCCCGTCGGCCGCACCTTCCGCGCCTTCGCCGATCAGACCCGTTCCGACCGGCGTGCGCTGGCCGCCTGCCTGCGCGGCACGCGCGACCTGATGACGAGAGACGAAGCCGCGCGCATCGACGTGCCCGTGCTGATCGCGGTCGGCAGCACCGACGACGTCGCGGGCTCCGCCAGCGCGCTCGGCGCCATCATCCCCGGCTCGGAAGTGCTCGACATTCCCGGCCGCGACCACATGCGCGCGGTCGGCGACAAGGTCTACAAGACCGGCGTGCTCGATTTCCTCTCACGCCGCCGCTGAGATGTCGTCCGCGGAGCATGATCCGGAAAAGTGCGTAGCGGTTTTCCGGAAAGATCATGCTCAAACAACAACCCAAAGCGCGATGACGATTCATCCCAATTTCATCGCGCTTTGGACTCGTCGTCGCCGGACGAGCGCGCCAGCGCCATCAGCACCACGAAGGTCGCAACCCACACCATCCGCGCACCGTAGCGGTCGTGCGGGCCGGAGATCACGGCGCAGATGAGGGCGTTGCCGAGCAGCGCCAGCGTGACGGTCGCCGCCAGCAGGGTCAGATCGTCCAGCCGGCGAATTGCGAGCGCGTGTCCGAGAAGCCCGAGCAGCGCCAGCATCGACACCAGTGCCACGGGCACGTGCAGCCAGTTGATGTAGTCGAAATTGACATCCCAGTGCTGCTGGCGCGCCGCGCGCATCGGCGCGACCTGCGCCGGGATATAGCGCTCGATGATGCCGTAGGTGTGCGGAATCCAGCCATTGGCGCCTTCGCCGGTCGCGACATGCAGCAATTGCTGCCAGATCGCCCGCAGCGCTGCGCCGGCCTGCCAGGCCGGATAGTCGGCGAGCGAATGCACGACGATGTAGCTCATCTCGTCGTTCATGCCCTCGAAGCGGCCGAGCGTGTTGAACATGCTGTTGCCCCACAGGAACTCGTCGGCGGTGGCCGGCAGTTCCTTGCGATAGGGACAGAGCTTGAAGCGTTCGCGCGGACAGTGGTCGTCGAGATAGCGCGCGACGATGCCGTCCTGCATCATGCGGCCGAAGGCGACGCCGTAGCCGCCGGGCGTCCAGGCCCATTTGCCCGACAGCGCATAATTCGCCGACACCAGCATCAGGCCGCCGGCAACGATCGACAGGCTCGCCTGCGCCAATCCCGACAGCGGCAGCCTGAGTCCCACGAGCGGCCGCGTCATCCAGCCGACGGCGCAGAGCCCGAGCAGCACACCGAGCGTGGCGCTGTGGGTCGCGGCGGCAAAGGCGGTGAAGACGAACAGCGAGATTTTTTCGAGCGCCGAAATCCGATGTCCCCCGACGATCAGCAGGAACAGCGACAGCACCGACAGCCCTGCGAAGATATCGGTGAGCAGCATGCTGGCGAGCCAGGGCAGGGCGGTGGTCAGGATCAGGAGCAGGCTGATCGCGACGAAGCGGAAGGTCTGCATCAGGCCGAGCACGCGCAAGGTGAGCTGCAGCAGCCACAGCGTCGCCAGCGACTGGACCGCGAGGTTGATCCAGAAGCCGAAACTCTCGCCATAGTGCAGATAGAGGCCGAACACGGTGGAGCGGCTGGGGACGAGATAGCCTTCGTACCAGCGCGCCAGATAGCCGCCGGTATCCCATTGGAGCAGCGGATAGCCGTTCCAGAACGCGGGGGCGATCATCAGGAGGGGCAGGGCCACCGCCGCGAGCCGCAGCCAAAACGAGCCCGCGGCGCGCGCGCGCAAACTATCGGTGGTGATGCTCAAAACCGCTCCGTCGTCGTCCGCACCATGACCGCAATAAGGGTTGAGGCGGAATTCACCAATAGTTTGACGCCGCCCGGCTTGAATTTGGCAAAACTCTGACCACTTTGAGCCGACCTTGCCGCCTTGGGGGTGTCAGAGGAAAGCGTTGCGATTCAATGCGTTGGCAGGCCTTCGCGGGGCAAGGCGCTGTTCACTCTCAGGCAAGCCCGTCAGGACTTTGTCGCCTAGACTGTGCTATAGAACCAACAAGACGAGCCAATTCGAAAGAGCAGATCCCATGGCAGTGCATCAGGTCAATCCGGGAGGAAAGCTCGCATCGCTCGATCCGATCTGGGACCGGGTCCGGGGCGAAGCGGAGGACATTGTCCATCGCGAGCCGGAGCTTGCGACCTTCATCTATTCGACGGTGCTGCATCACAGCCGGCTCGAGGATTCGGTGATCCACCGCCTCGCCGACCGGCTCGATCACTCCGCATTGTCGGGCGATCTCGTGCGCCAGACCTATGACGAGGCGCTGCGGGATGATCCGGATCTCGGCAACGCGTTCCGGGCCGATCTCGTCGCCGTCTACGACCGCGATCCCGCGACCTCGCGCTTCATCGATCCCTTGCTCTACTTCAAGGGCTTCCACGCGATCCAGACCCATCGCCTCGCGCACTGGCTCTGGCTGAAGGGCCGCAAGGATTTTGCGTATTATCTCCAGAGCCGCGCCTCGGCGGTGTTTCAGACCGACATCAATCCCGCCGCGCGCATCGGCCGCGGCATCTTCCTCGACCACGCCACCGGCTTCGTCTGCGGTGAGACCGCCGTGATCGAGGACGACGTCTCGATCCTGCACGGTGTCACGCTCGGCGGCACCGGCAAGGAGAACGAGGACCGCCATCCAAAAATCCGTCACGGCGTCCTGATCGGTGCCGGTGCGAAGATCCTCGGCAATATCGAGATCGGCCATTGCGCGCGTATCGCGGCCGGCTCGGTCGTGGTGAAGCCGGTGCCGCACAACGTCACCGTCGCCGGCGTGCCCGCCAAGATCGTCGGCGAAGCCGGTTGCGCCGAGCCGTCGCGCACCATGGATCAGATGATCAACGCCATGGGACTTTGAGACGGGGCTTTGAGCATGAATAGGGCTTGATTTCCGGCCCTCTTCGTCCCCAAATTCTTTGGCAATTCATGCTGGCGGTTCGTCGCGTCTCGGCCTAAAACCCCGCCAACCCAGATTTCGATTGGAGACTTGCCGTGGACGTCAAGGAAGTAAGGAAGCTCGACGCGTATCTGAAGCGCGTATTCGGCAATCCCAAGATCCGCGTCGTGCCGCGGCCGAAGAAGGACGATTCCGCCGAGGTCTATATCGGCGAGGAGTTCATCGGCGTGCTGTTCGTCGACGACGAGGACGACGATCGCTCGTTCCAGTTCCAGATGGCGATCCTCGAGGACGATCTCGTCGATCAGGAATAGTGCGGCGACCGTGTCGCTCATGGGGCCGCGCCGCGGCCCCATTGACGTTATTTCTTTGCAAGAATGCGCAGCCGTGCCGTGGCGTCGGCAAGCGTGACGCCCTCGGCATCGACGAGGTCGGCTTGCACGACCATGTCGCGATCCGCCCGCTCGATAACCCGCGCCCGTGCCGTGATTGGCCCGACCGTTGCGGGCTTCAGGAAGCGTCTATCCAGGCTCCGGGTGACCACGGTCAGGTCAGCAGAGAGGGGGAGCCGTCATAGACGTCGCCACGACGCGAAGCTCTTTGACGAATTCGGCGATCGCCGGATTGCGTCGTTCACCGGTGCGAAACGCTGCGAATATCCGCCGTGTGATGATCGGTCGGATTTCCTTGAGGCGCAACGTGCCGATATGATCGCGCCCGCGTAGCCCCGGATTGATCGAGACCGAGCAGCCCGCCTCGACCATGGCCCTGACCACTTCAAAACTGTGGCAGCGGGCATTGACGATGGGATCGAAGCCGGCATTGCGGCAAGCGCCGACGATCACGTCCGAATAGGTGGCGGATGTCGTGTCGAGAACCCATCGCTCCGTCGCAAGCTCAGGCAAGGTGAGGTGAGGCCGCTCGGCCAAAGGATGGTCGCGCGGCAGCAGGACGTGGAGATGGTCGTCGAGAAGATGCAGCATCTCGACCTGTGTCTCCGAGAGGCTCGCCGAGGTGGTGAGATCGTCGACGATCGCGACATCGGTCTGCCAGGCGCGCAGTGCGGCCAGGCTGTCGTCGGGCTCGAGCTCCTCGAAGATTGTCGCGAGATCCGGGAAGCGAGCCGACATCGCGCGGATCGTCGGCGGAATGAGAGATGCAGCGACGGAGGGAAATGCCGAGACGCGCAACTCGCCGGCGACGGTCTTCCTCAGCTCTGCAAGGTCGGTCTTCGCCTGCTCCAGAATGCCGATGACCCGCCCGGCATGGTCGACTAGTCGCTGTCCCGCCGGCGTCAGCCGTACGCCGCGGCCCCGGCGTTCCACCAATTCAACCCCGGTCTCGTCCTCGAGCTGCGCGATTTGCTGCGAAACGGCCGACGGAGAGATCAGTAGGGCTTCGGCCACCGCTGCCATTGTTTTTCGCAGCGAAAGCTCACGAAGCGTGCGGAGTCGGGCGAAATCCATCCGTTAGCTCCAACAAGTGCCCAGAAGACAATCATGCATATTATCTAATGTATATCGCAAAATTAATTAAGTAGACCAGAATTGTTTTGCGCCTGTAGCCTTTATTCCCAGAGCAGTCCGGGTCCTTCACAAGAGGAGCAGATCCCAAGCCCGGCTGAGATGCGTCGGACGACGACGACAACAGGCACAGAGGGATTCTCGGATGGCTCGTTCCAAATTTCTGGTCGCTGCGCTCGCCGCAGCATCGCTGTGGACATCAGGCGCATCCGCCACCGTCCTCGACAACGTCAAGCAGCGCGGGGTGCTGAACTGCGGCACCGACAACACGGCCCCTGGCTTCGGCTACCTCAATACCAAGACAGGCAAGATCGAAGGACTCGATGCCGACTTCTGCCGCGCCATGGCAGCGGCGGTTCTCGGCGACGCCAGCAAGGTCAACTTCGTCATCGTCACCGACAAGAGCCGCTTCAACGCCCTGCAGACCGGACAGGCTGACGTCGTCTTTGCGCATACGACCGTCAAGCCGGTGCGCGAATCCGCGATCGGCATCGACTTCCTGCCGATCAATTTCTACGACGGCACCGGCATGATGGTGAAGTCGGCGTCCGGTGTGAAATCCGTCGCGGAGCTGGACGGTGCGACGGTCTGCACGACGCAGGGCTCCGGCACCGAAGCCACGCTCGCCGCCTTCGTCCGCCAGCGCGGCTTCAAGACCACCAAGGTTCTCACCTTCGAGAATCTCGAGAAGCTCTTTGGTGCGCTCCAGAGCGATCGCTGCAACGCGATGTCGACGGACAAATCCGCCCTTGCGGCCTGGCGCGGCAACTCCGGCAAGCCGGACGACTACACGATCCTGCCCGAGACGCTAAACAAGTCGCCCTTCGCGGGCTTCGTCATCGCCAACGATTCCAGATGGCGCAATCTCCTGCGCTGGGCGACCTTCGCGTTGTTCCAGGCGGAAGAGTGGGACATCACGACGGCCAATCTCACCGACAGAATGAAGGACGAGAGCGCGTTCGTGCAGAAATTCCTCGGCGTGAAGGACGGCTTCGGCAAGGATTTCGGTGTCGCCGACGATTTCGTCGCCAGCATGATCAAGTCCGTCGGCAATTACGGCGAGATCTATGACCGCAATCTCGGGCCCAGGACACCCTACTTCATCGATCGTGTCGGCACGCCCAACGCGACGTGGACCAAGGGCGGCGCCGAGTACTCGCCTCCGTGGAACTGAGCCACATGGTCAGGGGCGAGCCGACAGGCTCGCCTCGATCTCGGGAGGACGTCGTGAGCACAGAGATCGCCGAATATCACAGCATCCCCCCGGCGCGTCGCGGCCTGCTGATCGCGTCCAAATGGCTCTTGCAGGCTGCGATCGTGATCGTGGCGGCGGGGCTCGTCATCTGGCTCGGCCTCGCGGTTCGTGACGCACTCGCGCGCAAGGGTATCCAGTTCTCGTTCGGCTATCTCGGCAATGTCGCGAATTTCAGTCTCAGTGAAGGCTTCGTCCTGTCACGTGAGGGTAACTGGCTGTTTCTCGAGCTCTTCTCGCCTTCCCACAGCAATCTCCAGGCGCTGCTGGCGGGTCTGTGGAATTCGCTGAAGGTCGCGCTCTCGGCGATCGTCCTCTGCACCATGTTCGGGACGCTGGTCGGCATCGGCCGGCTCTCGACGAACTGGCTGGTGCGCAACCTCTGCTTTGGACTGGTCGAAGCCATACGCAATACGCCGCTGCTGATCCAGATCGTGTTCTGGTACTTCGCGGTGGTCCTGCGGTTTCCTCCCGCCAACGCCGCTTCGAATTGGTTCGGCGGCCTCCTTGCTAGCCGAGCGGGCGTGTTCTTGCCCGGCCTCGTGATCTCCGAGCGCGCCGGCGTTGTCTCCTGGGGATTGCTCGCCGCAGCCTTCGCTTTAGTCGTCGCCTGCGTGATTCTGGGTGGACTGCGACCGCGGTTGATCCTCTTGGCGGCGGCGCTCTCGGCCCTGATCGCAACCGCCTTTGTCGGCTTCCCCCTCGGCCTCGACCTGCCGGTCGCGACGCGGTTCGGCGCGCGCGGAGGCTTTGCCGTTTCACCGGAAATGACGGCGCTTCTCATCGCGATCGTCGTCAACAGCTCCGCCTATGTCGCCGAGATCGTCCGCGGCGCGATCGAGGCGCTGCCGAAGGGGCAATGGGAGGCCTCTGCCTCGCTCGGATTGTCGCGTTCCCACACGCTGCGCGACATCATCCTTCCCCAGGTCTTCCGGATCGTCCTGCCGTCCCTCACCAACCGATATATCAGCCTGACGAAGGACACCTCCCTCGGGATCGCCATCGGCTTTCCCGACCTATTCAACGTCTACGGCACCGTCTCGAACCAGACCGGGCGAAACCTCGAAGGTGTCGTGATCGTGATGCTGACTTACCTCGCGCTGAGCTGGATCATCAGCGCCGGCGTGAACGGCGTCAACGCGCGCCTGAATGGACGGAGGGGGCGATGACCACGGTCGCGCTGCAGTGGGTCCATCGCAATCTTTTCGCCAAGCCGTTCGATGCCGCGCTTTCGCTTGTCATCATCCCGATGTTGGCCTGGGCGGTCTATGCCTTTGCGCACTGGGCGTTGGTCGAGGCGCATTGGCAAGTCGTCGGCGGAAGCTTCAAGGTGCTGATGACCGGCATATATCCCGCCGACCAGTTGTGGCGGGCATGGTTTTCCGTCGCGACGCTCTGCGCGACGTTCGGCGCTGGGCTCGGACTTTCGGTCCGCCCGGGGCGAGCGGCGTTGATGGTCGTTGCATTGGTCGTGATCTTGATCGCGGCGGCGTTGGCAGCCGCGATCGACGTGCATTCGGGCATGCTTGCTGCCGGCAGCGCTGCGCTCGGCGTTGCTGCGTGGGTTGGCGTCCATCATTCGGCTGTGGACCAACGCATCGTCCTGTCCGGATTTCTTGCAGGCATAGTGACAATCTTCGTCGTGCTCTCGCCGCCCGGCTTCGAGGTCTGGGGTGGCCTGCTGCTCAGCGTCGTCTTGACGATCGCGGTCTCGATCCTGACCCTGCCTTTCGGGATCCTGCTCGCGCTCGGCCGGCAAAGCCGCATCACCAGCCTGCGCCTGATTTCGACCGCCTATATCGAGACGATGCGGTCGGTGCCGTTGATCCTCGTCGTCTACTGGATCTGGATCATCGTGCCGCTGCTGGCGCCGGACACGTCCGTTCCGGGGCTGCTGCGCGGCATGGCCGGCTTTGCCCTGTTCTTCGCGGCCTATGTCGCCGAATATGTCCGTAGCGGACTTCAGGCCGTGCCGAGGGGCCAGATCGAGGCGGCGCGTTCGCTCGCAATGAGCAGTTGGACGCTCAATGTCGATATCGTCCTGCCGCAGGCGCTGCGGGTTGTCGTTCCCTCGCTGGTCGGACAGATCCTCGACATCTTCAACGGCGCAACGCTGATCTTCATCATCGGCCTGACCGATTTCCTGCGCGCTGGACAAATGATTCTCGCCGATCCGCAGAACAGCGGCCGGACCTACGAGATCTACGTCTTCCTGTTCGCCGTCTATCTCGCCATCGGCGGGGCGATCACCTACGCCTCGCGCCGCCTCGAAGCCCATCTCGCAAGGGGATCACGATGAACGCCATCCAGATTCCAGAAGCGACGACGTCACGCGACGTCATCGTCAGCATCGGCCGCCTCAACAAATCCTTTGGGGCGTTCCATGTCCTGAAGGATGTCGATCTCGACGTCGGACGCGGCGAAGTCGTCGTCATCATCGGCGCCAGCGGCTCGGGGAAGTCGACCTTGATCCGCTGTGTCAACGGTCTGGAGATGTACCAAAGCGGACGCCTGAGCGTGGACGGCTTCAACATGCCGACAGAGGCCGATCGTGCAATCGGCGGCGAGAAGGAGTTGGCCAGGATTCGCAAGGGCGTCGGCATGGTGTTCCAGCAGTTCAATCTGTTTCCGCATATGAGCGCGATCGACAATGTCGCAATTGCACCGATCCGCGTTCGCGGCCGCAAGGTAGACGAGGCGAAGGCGAACGCGTTGCGCCTACTCGACAGGGTCGGGCTGCGCGACCACGCCCATAAGCTTCCGGCCCAGCTCTCCGGCGGTCAGCAGCAGCGCGTCGCAATCGCCCGGTCGCTGGCGATGGAGCCGCACATCATGCTGTTCGACGAGCCGACCTCGGCGCTCGATCCCGAGATGGTCGGCGAAGTGCTTGACGTCATGCGCGAACTCGCGCGCGAAGGCATGACGATGATGATCGTGACTCACGAGATGGGCTTCGCCCGGGAGGTCGCCGACCGCGTCGTGTACATCGATCACGGACGCATCCTGGAGATCGGCACGCCGGTGGAGATATTCGACCGGCCGACGCACGAACGAACCCGAACCTTTCTCTCGCGCGTTCTCCGTCACTGATGGGCGCAGCCGCCTCACAGAACGAACCCACAATTCCATCAGCTAGAAAAAAGAGGATGACACATGTCACTTTCGACGGGCACTGCTCAAGCCCATCCGACCGACGTCAACTGGCATAGCGTCTTTGGCGCCGATGCCAATCAGGTCGGCGCTGATGTCGTCGCGCTGATCGACCAGGACCGCAAGCGGGAGGCGCTGTCCCTCAACATGATCGCGTCCGCTTCCTATGCGCCGCTCGGCCTGCGGCAGATCGAGGGCACCCATCTGGTCAACCGTGCGCCGATGGGGCTGCCCGGCCGGCGCAGCGTCGCCAATTGCGAGGAACTCGATGCAATCGAGAACCTTGCGATCAACAGGGCGAAGGCGATCTTCGGCGCCGAATACGTCAACGTGCAGGCGCTGTCGTCGACCATTGCCAACGTCGCCGTCCTGCGCGCGATTCTGCCGGCCGAAGGTGCGCGGCTGCTGACCTTCGACGAGCTCGCCGGCGGCCATGTCAGCCACGGCGCCATGCGCCATATCACGGGCGCGAACCGCGAGGTGGTTTCATTCGGCGTGACTCGCACCGGCATGGTTGACCTGGACCAGGCCCGCGACCTCGCACGCAAGACGAGGCCGCATGTCTTGCTCGCCGGCCCGTCCTCGTACCCGCGTGAGATCGACTTTGCGGGCTTGAAGATCATCGCCGACGAAGTCGACGCGCTCCTCTTCACCGACATTGCCCATGTCGCCGGGCTGATCGCGGCCGGCCTCCATGCCAATCCTGTTCCCTTCTCCGACGTGTCCACGAGCTCGACACAGAAAACCTTGTGCGGACCACGCAACGGCGCTTTCGTTTTCGCCAAGGAGCGCTTCGGAGTTGCCATCGACGCCGCCGTCTATCCCGGCCTGCAAGGTCCGGCAGCCTCGAACATGATCGCGGCGCGGGCGGTGCAGATGGACATGATCACCCGCCCGGCCTTCGCGCAGCTCATGCGTGATGTCGTCGCGAATGCAAAGGCTTTCGCTGCCGGTCTGGAGGAGGGCGGCATCGAGCTCTACACCGGTGGCACGGACTCGCACATGATCATGGCCTATACCGGCGAGAGCTGGACGCAGCCGGAATTGGTCGTTGGGCTCGGTGCTTACGGGGTCATCGGCAACGCCATGCGTGCGCCAGGGCAAGCCGGAGAACCGCGTACCGCTTTTCGGTTCGGCAGCGTCGCATTGACGATCCGCGGCTTCGATCCAGCCGAGGCGAGGAAACTCGGCCACGAGGTCGCGGAGATCTTGCGCGCCGGCCCGGCCGCTCCCGTCGATCCCGCGCGGCTTCGCAGGCTGAAGGATCTGGCTAATGCCCACCCCATTCCGTCCTTCGTCGACTGATCCAGCATGCGGCCGGCGTGGGCGCCAGAGGCAGTTCTGCCTGGCGTCTCCGCGCGCCGGCCGCCGTTCGACCAAGCGCCAGGTGCCACTCCCCATGAGCCGCCACTACGACGTTGCCGCGGTCCGCAGCCAGTTTCCCGACCGCGCTGATCGCTCGCCGCACATCTACGTGCTGCATTTGCCGACGGACGCCTGGGCCGATTGTCTCGCCAGCCGGAACGACGGCATCCGCGTTTCCTTCGGCCTGTTCAACACGACCGAGGACGTCGATCAGTTCGCGCGGATACTTGCAGAGCGCGGCGCTTTGCCGGCCCGCGCAGGCGCGGCCGCCTGAACGTCGCGACGAGGTGCTCTGATCGGTTCGCTCGGCAATTCGTGCTCTTGCAGTGATCGCTCCGACGCTGGCGGGCTGCAGGATCGTCCCATGCCTACGATCACCGCATGATGACATCATGCCCCTGTTTTGCCCGACGGGTCAAGTCGGATTTCGAAAAATACGAAGTCGCGACGGGGCTTGGCTACTGTGCATGGGGTTGTTTTCGATATTTTTCGTCGGCAGGCTCCAACTCGTCCCGGCACGCCGATGTCGCGACGGGGCGTAGAGGCCGCTCAGCTCCGCGGCCCGCGCAACTGCGCGCTTAGCCTGTCTACTGCCTCCGCCACGTCACGCCATTGCGACAGCCAGCTCCGCGGAAAGCGGAAGGTGAGGTCGGCGCCGCCGACACGGCGCTCGAAGAGGCACATGCCCGGGGTCGCTGCGTCGCGCGTGCAGCGCGCGCTCAGCGCGGGGCTTGCAGCAGAATAAAGATCTTCGCTGGCATAGGGCGTATCGGCTCGGAACATCCGCATCGTCAGCCCGTCCGCCGGCACCGTCGCGGCCGGGTCGAGATAGCGCGGATAGATCGTGCTGACGCGCTGTTCGGGCGAGAGCGCATCGTGGTGTGCCGCGATCGACAGGAAGATGCGGTCGACCGGCTGCATCGCCGCGTCCACGGTATCGGCGGTCACGTGCTTCGGTGCGCCCGGCGGCTCCAGCGAGGGATAGAGGAAATCGAGATCGATGCGCTCCTGCGGTCCGGAGTGCCGCTGGATCTTCATCCGGATTGCGGCCGTTGGCACATTGAACAGCGTGCCGCCGATGCTGACCGGCAGCTTGTCGGGGGCGTTCGCACCGCCCGCGCCCCAGGTCGGCCACAACAGATAGGCGACCAGCGCGATCGCGCTCGCCGCGAACACGCCGCCGAGCACGAACGGGACCAGATGCGCTCGGGTGCGCGTCCTGCGGGGCTGGGGGGAGGCTGCCGAAAACACCGTCATGGGTCGCGCGAGTGAGCTGGAAGTCGGCCGGTGGCCGACGAATCAGCGGCGAATATGCCATGCGGCGGCGATTTCGCGGAGGGTTCCCGGCTGCCGGGAATGGGAGAGGGCCCTGCGTGGACCGGGCGGCGGCGTTAACCTTCGCTTAAGGATAATGTAGCGTTAACCGGCACTTTTTGTCACAGGAAGGCTCCGGCGTTGCGTAAGGCGGACCGTTCCGATGACACCTGAAGCTTTCAACACTCTCTTCTCGATCTGCATCGGCTTCGCGCTCGCGGGCGCGCTCGTGAACGGATACCAGGCCTTGGCGCAGCGGCCCGCCGGTTTCGGGCTGTTGCAGGAGGGCGTGGCCCCGAAGACTTTCGCGGCCGTGCCGTTCCTGGTGTTCGCCGCGCCCTTCATCATCATGCGCAACACGCTGCGCGGGGTGCGGGTGGAAAGCCGCCGCGTCGAATTCGTGATGATGGCGACCGTCATCGCCGGATTCTGGAGCATGATGAGCGGCACCTTCTTCCTGATGACGTTGCGCGCGGCCGGCGTTCTGGCCTGACCCGCGCGCTCGCGGGCTGCCCGGCAGCGCCGCCCTTTGCCTGAAGGCGCGTGTTTCGCTATGCCAGTCATAGCGTGACAGGAGACCTCCATGGCG
This sequence comes from Bradyrhizobium sp. P5_C12, assembly GCF_054049735.1. NCBI lineage: Bacteria > Pseudomonadati > Pseudomonadota > Alphaproteobacteria > Hyphomicrobiales > Nitrobacteraceae > Bradyrhizobium > Bradyrhizobium sp. P5_C12. The sequence continues at coordinate 168,998 of NZ_JBFULU010000004.1, read as the reverse complement.
ATCTATGAGCTCGACGGGCAGGCGCCCGATCTTCCCGCGGACGGCAACTATTTCATCGCGGAAACCGCGACCGTGATCGGCCGCGTGCGCCTGAAGCCGGGCGCCAGCGTCTGGTTCGGCGCGGTGTTGCGCGGCGACAATGAGTGGATCGAGATCGGCGAGGGCGCCAACGTGCAGGACGGCTCGACCTGCCACACCGATCTCGGCTTTCCGCTTCACATCGGCAAGAACTGCACCGTCGGCCACAACGTCATCCTGCACGGCTGCACCATCGAGGAGGGCGCACTCGTCGGCATGGGCTCGATCGTGATGAACGGCGCCAGGATCGGCCGCAACAGCATCGTCGGCGCCGGCTCGGTCATCACCGAGGGCAAGGAATTCCCCGAACGCTCGCTGATCATCGGCTCGCCCGCGCGCGTGATCCGCACGCTCGATGATGCCCAGGTGCAGAAGATGGGAAGCGCGGCAAGGTTCTATGTCGCCAACGGCCCGCGCTTCACGAAGGGCCTGAAGCGGATCGGCTGAAATCAGCCGCCTTCAGACGCGCGCGCTTCTGTCGCGCTCGCAATCCTCTCGTGGCCGGCGGCCCACAGCGCATGTTCGTCGCTGCCGTCCTGGTACGGATTGGCTTCGGCGGGAATGTTCTCGCGCGCGGCGCATTCGCCCTCGGTAAAGGGATCGCGATCGGTCATCGGGATTTCGCCTTTCTGGATTTGGAGCGCCCCGCTGGCCTGTCAGATTCAGCGTCGAGCCTGGTGCTCTTGCGCAGCGCGTCCCTGAGATCGATGGGAATGCCGTGCTTCTTCAGGAGATCGGCAAAGGCCTCGTCCGCGAGCTCTTGAAACGTCGCCATCCTGTCGCGCCCCAGTTGTTTCAGCTTGTCGAACGTGTCCTCGTCGAACGCGATCAGTTTGCGCATGACCGTGACTGCCTCCTCGCTCTCAAGCGGATGTGACGGGATTTGTTCCGGAACCGGTCTTCGCCGCGGCCGCGCCGATGCCACCGTCAACGCCGAGAACCGGCTGCTCGACAAGAAGATGAAGAGCACTGACGCTCGCGCGGAAGTGAGACAGTGTGGCTGTCAGGAATGGCCGGCTGACGTTAGCTTGGTCCTGATAGCGTGGAGCGTGTCCACGCGGAGGATCGAGTAATGTTACGCAAGATGATCATGATGGCGCTGGCCGTTGCGGCGGTCGGGCTGTCGGCGCCGCAGGCGGCACAGGCGCGGGGTTTCGGACATGGTGGCGGCTGGGGCGGTGGCGGCTGGGGCCATGGCGGACATGGTCATTGGCATGGCGGCGGTTTCTGGCCTGGGCTCGCGATCGGGGCGGGTATCGCCGGCGCCGGCTACTACGGCGGTTATTACGGCTACGGATACCCCTATTACGGCGATCCCTATTACTATGGTACCGGCTACGACAATGGCGGTTATGGTGGCTGCTATGTCGCGCGGAAGCGCGTGATGACGCCTTCGGGATGGCGATTCCGTCGCGTCGACGTCTGTGAATGAGGCCGGAAGGCCTACTATACCCACTAAAAAACAAGGTCGTTGACGCAGTATACCGTCAACGACCTTGCCAGCCCCGGACATTGAAATCGGCTCACGCCATCCGGTGAACCCGAGCATCGCTCGGAATCATACGGGCGAATGTGATCCAGTTCACAAGTGGAAAAAATTAAAGTCGGGGCGGGGTGCAGGCCGGGTCAGCTGCGCGACTTGCCGGACCTGCGTGCACTGACGCGGTGGCGTGCCGGTTTCCTCCGGGTAACCGAGGGAGCCTCGGCCTCGGTGGCCCGAGAGCTCGCGAAGGATTGCCGCAAGCCGTCGATGGACTCGTTCAGGGTTGCGACCTGCTCCGACAGCCGCTTGGTGTCGGCCTGCTGGAATGCGAGCAGCCGCTTCACCGCCTGGAGCTGGTCCTGCACCACCTGCAACTGGTCGATCGATTCCTGCTGGGTCGCCTCCAGCCCCTTGGTTTTCTCGACGAGCTGCTCGGAGGCCTGCGCGGTGCGGGCCTGGAGCTGCCGCGACGCCACCACCCGGTCGGTCTCCGGCGCGTTGCCGGTATAGGCCCGCCAGATCGCGATCGAAGTCACGCCGGCGATCAGGAGCAGGAGGGCTGCGGCGGTCAGCGCGATGGGCTGGGCGCCGAGACGGGCGAACGGGTTGGAGGGTGCATCCTCTGCGAGATCGATCATCGCTGACAAAACCCAAATGGAAACTTGGTGAGTGGCGAAGACCGGCCCCCCTTGGGGCAGCCGGGACGTCCCGAAAACGTTACAGTTCGGCAACAAATGGGACCAAAAAGAGGCTGAAGGCCAAAAAAGGCGCCCCAAGCCTGGCTTTGCGCCCTGGCATTAGGGCGGGGCCGCGAAAGTCAGGGCTGAAACGGCTGAAACGGACCCGAATAGGTCTTCGATCGCGGCGCCGCGTAGGGCCCGAGCCGGGATGTCTTCAGGCCGAGTCGCACCAGCGATTCCGCCAGCGTCACCGCCGCGGCGACGCCGTCGACCACGGGCAGGCCGTGCGTGGCGGCGAGCTCAGTCGCCAGATCGGCCATGCCGGCGCAGCCGAGCACGATGGCCTCGGCACGGTCGTCGCTGATCGCCGCGGTGATCTCCGCCGAGATCTTGCCGAGCGCCTCGGTATTGCGCTCTTCGAGCGCGAGGACCGGGACTTCGGCGGCGCGGACGCGGGCACAGCGTTCGGCGAGGCCGTATTTCCGCAAGTTATGCTCGATCGGCACGATCGAGACACCCAGCGTCGTCACCACGGCAAAGCGCGCCGCGATCAGGCTCGCCATGTGGAAGGCGGCCTCGCCGATGCCGATCACGGGGGACTTGGCCGCGGCGCGGGCGGCATCGAGACCGGTGTCGTCGAAGCAGGCGATGATGTGGGCGTCGGCGCCGTCGCGGTCGGCGTCGCGGATGCAGCCGAGCATGCCGGGGACGGCAAACGCCTCGTCGTAAAAGCCCTCGATCGAGACCGGGCCCATCGCAGGCTGGCGCGCGTCGATCACGGTGTCGGGCAAGGCGACGCTGCGCGCCGCAGCGGCGATCTTCGCCGTCATCGACGCCGTGGTGTTGGGATTGACCACGTGAAGTCGCATCAGATCAGACAAGCCCCTTGTTCAGACAAGCCCTTTGCCGGCGTCCGAGCCCTTGGCCGCCTGCCGCTTGTTCAGCACGTGGATGGTGCCGAGCGCAAGGCTGATCACCGTGAACGAGACGGCGGAGATCACGGTGCCGAGCGCGTAGATGTCGGGGTTGGTCACGGTGGTGGTGAGGCCCTGGAGATCGAGCGGCAATGTGTTCACCGCCCCGATCGCCTGGCTGGAGCGCGCGAGCTCGTCCCAGGACAGCGTGAAGCCGAACAGGCCAATGCCGATCACGGACGGCAGGATGATCGGCAGCACGACGTGACGGAAGGCCTGCCACGGCGTCGCACCGAGATCGCGCGCGGCTTCCTCGAGCCTGGGATCGAAGCGGTTGAAGATCGCGAACATGATGAGAAGGCCGAACGGCAGCGTCCAGGTCAGATGCGCGCCGAGCCCGGAGGTGAGCAGGCCCATCGAGGTCTCGAAATTCTCGTTCCAATGCGCCTTGATCAGATCGTCGATGATGCGGAATTCCAGCGAGATGCCGAGCGAGGTGATGATCGAGGGCACGATGAGGCTCGCGATCGCCGAATAGAACAGTACGCTTTGCGCCTTGAACTTGCGGCGGAAGGCCATGCCGGCGGCGACCGACAGCACCACCGTGACGATCATCACCACGAGGCCGAGCAGCAGCGAGCGGCGGAAGGCGGCGCCGAGATCGACGATGCCGGTGCCCTGGAACAGCTTTGCTATCCAGAAGGTCGACACGCCATTCATCGGGAAGGTGAGGCCGCCCTGCGGCCCCTGGAACGACAGCACGTAGATCGCGATCATCGGGCCGTAGAGAAACAGCACATAGGCCGCGAAGAAGATCGCGAGCACGTAGAAAGAGCGCGGGCGTCCTTCCTTCATGCTTTAGAGCTCCTTCTTGATGTCGACGATGCGCGACATCATGGTGATGATCAGGAAGGTAATGACGAGCAGGATCACGGCGTTGGCCGCTGCTGCTGGGAACTGCAGTGCGTTCACCCGCGTCTCGATGATCTTGCCGGCGGCGGCGATCTGCTGGCCGCCCATCACGCCGATGGTGATGAAGTCGCCCATCACGATGGTGATGACGAAGATCGAGCCGATCACGATGCCGGGCTTGGCGAGCGGAATGACGACGTTGACCAGCGTCTGGAAGCCGGTCGCGCCGGCGTCATAGGCCGCCTCGATCAGCGCCTTGTCGATGCGCACCATCGAATTGAAGATCGGCACCACCATGAAGAAGGTGAAGAGGTGGACCAGCGCCAGCACCACGGAGAATTCGGAGAACAGCAGCCATTCCAGTGGCTGGTTGATCAGCCCTGTCTTGACGAGGCCGGAATTGACGAGGCCGTTGCGCCCGAGCAGGGGGATCCAGGCGATCATGCGGATGACGTTGGAGGTCCAGAACGGGATCGTGCAGAGCAGCGACAATCCCATCTGCCAGGTCTTGGACTTGACGTGGAAGGCGAGGAAGTAGGCGACCCAGAAGCCGATGAACAGCGTGATCGCCCAGACCAGGAAGCACAGCTTCAGCGTCATCAGATAGGTCTTGCCGATCGTGCAGAGATCGGGGAGCTGCGCGATGCAGCCTTCGAACGTGTCGGTGTAGCCGCGGCCCGAGAACGCCGGCAGCAACTGGTATTCGTTGTAATCCCAGAACGAGACGATGACGACGAACACCAGCGGGATCAGGAAGAAGGCGAGGAACACCAGCATCATCGGCCCGGCCTGGAGCCAGGAGATGAAGGAGGCCGACAGGCGCGCCGGTTTGGTCCGGCGCGCCGTGTCTGGTCCCCGGACGAGATCCGGAGATGCCTGTTGCAGGATGTCCTCCGACGTATCCATCACGCGGCGATGAACTCGTTCCACTTGCGGACCATGTAGTCGTTCTCGTCCATCACGGCGTTCCAGCAGGCGACGCCGCCCATGCGGTCCTCGTAGGAGCCGCCGTCGCGCACCGCGCCGGCCTTCTCGAGCAGCGAGCCGTCGGGCGCCTTGATGTCCTTCTCGGCCGGCTTGCCTTCCATCCAGTAGGCCCACTCATAGGGCTCCATGTGCGCCTTCGCGGTGGAGAGCACGGCCGAGTAGTAGCCCTGGCGATTGAGATAGGCGCCGGCATAGCCGGACAGGAACCAGTTGACGAATTCATAGGCCCATTCGAGCTTCGCGCCCGACACGCCCTTGGAGACGCAGAAGCCCGAGGCCCAGGAGCGGTAGCCTTCCTTGAGCGGCTGGAAGGTGCAGGCAATGCCCATCGAGCGCACCTTGGTCACCGCCGGCGACCACATCGACTGGATCACCGTTTCGCCCGAGGCCATCAGGTTCACGCTCTCATTAAAATCCTTCCAGAACGCGCGGAACTGGCCGGCCTTCTTCGCTTCGGTCATCACCTTCATGGTGAGATCGATCTCTTCCTTGGTCATGTTGCCCTTGTCGGCATATTTGTATTTGCCGCTGGCTTCCACGACCATCGCGGCATCCATGATGCCGATCGAGGGAATGTTGAGGATCGAGGCCTTGCCCTTGAACTCGGGATTGAGCAGCTCCGACCAGGAGCTGATCGGGCGCTTGATCAGGTCGGGGCGGATGCCGAGCGTGTCGGCATTGTAGACCGTCGGGATCAGCGTCACGAATTCGGTCGCGGTCTTCGAGAAGGTCTTGGAGTCCTTGCCTTCGAGATAGAGCACCTTCCAGGGCGCGGTGCCCTGGTTGCCGATCTTCTTGCCGCCGGGCGTCTCGCCCTTGGTGAAGACCGGCGTGATGTTGCCGAATTCCTTGATCTTCCTGGCGTCGAGGGCAAGGATGTTGCCCGACGGCACCAGTTTCTTCAGCGAGAAATATTCGGTGTCCAGCACGTCGAAGGAGTTCGGCTGGGTCATCACGCGCTTGGTGACGTCGTCGGTGGTGGCGGTGATGTATTCGATCTTGATGCCGGTGTCCTTCAGGCACTGCTTCGAGATGTCGTCGCCCTCGTTCACGGCGGTGCCGAGATAGCGCAGCACCTTGGTCTCGGCCGACTTCACGTAGGGAAAGCCGGTGATGGCGCCGGAGCCGGCGGCAAGGCCGGCGAGACCCGCGGTGCCCTTGAGCAGCGTGCGGCGGCTGACGCCCTTTTTCCTGGTGGTCTCGGTCATATCAGTCACTCCTCTGTTGCGCATTCCAGTGATCGATCGGCGCTATTGCAGGCGTTGCGCCTTGGCGGGATCCCAGGTGGCCAGCACACGATCGCCCGGACGGAACGGGTGAACGTCGAAGGCGGCCTCGGGAAGGTGGGAGAACAGGGCGGTGCCGTCGTCGAGCGTGAGCGAGACGGCGATGTAGGAACCCTGGTACTCGGTCTGGGTCAGCAGCGCCGGCGCGCCGAACGCGCCGTCGACGAACGGCAGGATGCCGAGCTGATCGGCGCGCACGGCGATGAGGTTGCCGGCGTCGCTGAGCACGTTGTGGCCGCCGATGAAGCGCGCCACGAATTCGGTTCGGGGATGGTGGAAGATGTCGCGGGCCGAGCCCTGCTGCTCGATCTTGCCGTGGTTCATCACCACGATGTGGTCGGCGAGCGCCATCGCCTCTTCCTGGCCATGGGTGACCTGGATGAAGCTGATGCCGAGCTCGCGCTGGAGCCGCTTCAGCTCGCCGCGCATCCTGACGCGCAGGAACGGATCGAGCGCGGACAGCGGCTCGTCGAGCAGCAGGATCTGCGGCTCGGTGATCAGCGCGCGGGCCAGTGCCACGCGCTGCTGCTGGCCGCCGGAGAGCTGCGCCGGGAGCCGGGCGGCGTAGGGGGTCATCGCCACCAGCTCGAGCAATTCGCCGGCGCGCTTGTGCCGCGTCGCGCGGTCGATGCCGCGCATTTTCAGGGCGAATGCAACATTGTCGAGCACAGTCAAATGCGGAAACAGCGCGTAGGACTGAAACATCATCGCCGTGCCGCGCTTGGCGGGCTCGAGATCGGTGACGTTCTGCGCACCGAGGATGATGTCGCCCTCGCTGACCGCCTCATGGCCCGCGATCATGCGCAAGGTCGAGGTCTTCCCGCAGCCGGAGGGGCCGAGCAGGCAGCAATAGGTGCCGGCCGGGATCTTGAGGTTGACATTGTCGACGGCCAGCGTCGTGTCGTAGCGCTTGGTGACGGCGACCAGTTCGAGAGCGGCGGGAGTGGCCATGGCGTGTCCGCTGGGAGGGCGATGCTCCGGCTTTCTCCGCAAGGTCCGTGCCAACCGCCCGGAGACTGCCAAATTCCAAAACTGTGCAGTGGAGTCAGGTCGTTAGATCGAATCCGGCGCAACGGCGCGGCTCGCCGGGTGGGCCATAATATGCACACAAAATGTGCTCTGATTATATAAACTTTCGCCTGTGATTGGATACAGCTCGTCGACTAACATTCGAGGCCGAACGCTGCCGATCGAGCCCTCAAACCCAGCCCCCGCGAACTGATGGCCGCCAAGCCCCGCCAAAAATCCGATGCGCCAGACGCGAGCGATCGCGTCAGCCGTATCAGGGAGGGCGTGACCGCGGCGATCCTCGAACATCGTCTGCTGCCGGGCACGAAGCTCGGCGAGGACGAGATCGGCGAGATCTACGGTGCGAGCCGCACGCTGGTCCGCACCGCGCTCCAGCAACTCGCGCATGAAGGCATCGTCAACATCGAGAAGAACCGCGGCGCCTTCGTCGCACGTCCGACGCCAGCTGATGCCCGCGAAGTGTTCGAGGCGCGGCGCCTGATCGAGCCCACGATCGTCGACCACGCCTGTGAGGCGGTCTCGCCGGCCTGGCTCGACCGCCTCGGTCGCCATCTTGCTGAAGAGCGCGAGGCGGAATTGCGCGGCGACGCCCGCGCCTCGGTCCGGCTCTCCGGCGAGTTTCACAGGCTGGTCGCCGAGATGAGTGGCCACAGCATCTATCTCGGCTTCCTCAAGGAGCTGATCGCGCGGTCCTCACTCATCATCCTGCTTTACCGCCGCCACGACACGCCGGCTTGCGGCACCAGCCATCACGCCGGAATCGTCACCGCGATCCGCAAGCGCGACAAGCAGTCCGCCCGCGCGCAGATGCTGTCGCATCTGACGGAGATCGAGGCCGAGCTGTTCCTGAAGGATCCCGCCGCCGACGAGCTGCGACTTGCGGACGTGCTCGGCGCGTGAGCACGCCGCGGCCGCCGGCTAGGTCAGCGGAGGCGCCTGGTTTCGTCTGACGATCTTCAGCACCAACAGGCCGGCTCCAAGGACCAGCAACAGCACGCCGACAAAAGTCGTGCCGCCGGATTCGAACGTCACGCCGACGGCCGTCAGCAGGCATCCAAGTATGATTGCGATGAGTCCGCCGAGCTTCTTGACCAGCAGGACTTGTCCGTCACTCGTTTGCGCCACCATGTTACGCCTCGTCATTTGAGATGCTGCAAGATCCCCTCCGCCAAAAATCCGCGCTGCCAAGTGCCTGCAGTCGCGTAGACCGCACAGGATCGTACTCCTGAGCGAAGACGTTGCAATCTGTCACGCGCGAAGCCGGGTGTTCGCGTTTTGATTTGAGTTCGACGCATGTGCGGCAGTCGCGCTGACCTATTGTCTGTCGAACTTGATGCCGGGCGCGCCGCTCATCGTGTCGTATGGCTGGTTTGCAAAATCTTCCCGTGGTTGCAAATTGACTCAATGCGGTTTGCGGGCATCAATCCGCAGGTACATCGCATAGCGCGTGGCTGGCTGATTTTCGTCCCGGCAAGTTGCGGCCAGAACTGCGGCCGCGTATCTGCGTGGAGATTGGACATGTGGGATTTGACCACGCCGGCCGGACTCTTCAGGGGCGCCGCACTGCTTGTGTCGGTCGGAACGAGCCTCTGTCTCTCGTCGCAAACGCGGGCCCAACAGGACTCCGCCGTTCTGTTCCGCAACGTCAGGATATTCGACGGAAAGAGCGGCGCGCTCTCCGCCGCTTCCAATGTTCTCGTCAGGAACACGAAGATCGAAAAGATCTCGACCGCGAACATCACGGCTGACGCCCAAGCCATCGACGGCGGCGGCCGGGTGCTGATGCCGGGGCTGATCGATGCGCATTGGCACGCGATGCTGGTGCGTCCGACGCCGGCCGGGGCCCTCGGCGACATCGGCTACAACAATCTGCTCGCCGCCAGTGAGGCGACCGCGACGCTGATGCGCGGCTTCACCACGGTGCGCGACATGGGCGGGCCGAGTTTCGGCCTCAAGCGGGCGATCGACGAGGATCTCGTCGCCGGTCCGCGCATCTATCCCTCCGGTGCCATCATCACCGTCACCAGCGGTCATGGCGACTTCCGGCAGCTCTCCGATCTGCCGCGAACGATCGGCGGCATGCTCAGCCGCATGGAGCAGGTCGGCGGCAGCATGGTCGCCGACAGTCCCGACGAGGTGCGCGTTCGCGCGCGCGAGCAGCTCATGCAGGGTGCCTCGCAGGTCAAGCTCACGGCGGGCGGCGGCGTCGCGTCGCCCTTCAGCCCGCTCGACGTCTCCACCTTCACCGAACCCGAGCTGCGCGCGGCGGTCGAAGCCGCCGACAATTGGGGCACCYATGTCGCCACGCACGCCTATACGCCGGTCGCGATCCAGCGCTCGATCGCAGCCGGCGTGAGATGCATCGAGCATGGTCACCTCATGGACGAGGCGAGCGCCAAGCTGATCGCGGAGAAGGGGATCTGGCTCAGCACGCAGCCGTTCCTGGATGCCGCCGCCGCAAGCGCGCTCGGACCTGCAGAGCAGGACAAGATGCGGCAGGTGGTCACCGGCACCGACCGCGTCTACGCGCTGGCGAAAAAGTACGGCATCAAGACCGCGTTCGGCACCGACGTCCTGTTCTCGAAGGCGTTGGCGGACAGGCAGGGCTCAATGCTGGCCGCGCTCACGCGCTGGTACACGCCGGCCGAAGCGCTGGCCATGGCGACATCGAGCAATGCCGAATTGCTGAGCCTGTCGGGTCCGCGAAATCCCTATCCCGGCAAGCTCGGCGTGGTGGAGGAGGGCGCGCTCGCCGATCTCCTGCTCGTCGACGGCAATCCGCTCGACAACATCAAGCTCGTCGAAGATCCCGCGAAGAACCTTGTGGTGATCATGAAGGGCGGCAAGATCTACAAGAACAGTCTCGCGCGCTGAGGCGCGTGCGTGCACTGACCACATCAGGTGCGCTTGCCAACGCATGATGCCCCAGGAAACCGGATCGCTTCTAGTCCCGATCGTCCGCAACCGGCTTTCGGCGCCGCAAGGTGGCTGCGATTTGAGAGATCGCGATTGGCTTCGGAGGGCTTGTCACAATCTCCGGCCTGTCATCGGACGCATGGCTTCTCAGCGTTTCCAGCACCAGAAAGAATTTCTCGGCTAGCATGAGTCAAGCTCGCTGACGCAGTCATCGTCTCGAAGGACGACAAGATTCGCTGTGAATTCGACCACTTACTGCGCCCGGCGGCAATTTAATTCGTGGGGTCACGGTGGATTGTGACGAACTTTGCCGGTTCCTTGCGTCCGCTGCGTCGTGTGGACGATCGCTCGCTGCGGCGTAACGTTACTGTTCTTTGCGGACCGTCCCGGATATAGGTTGTCGCCCTGTCATCAAATTGTCATGTCATCTTAAATGCTAAAATCAGACGCAACGTCGGCCCGCAAGACTGCGAGTGCGCTGAACGGGAATTTTGTCCCAAAGGACAAGCAGAGGACGCAATACGCCGCGGGCTTCCTCAGGCAGCTGGAACCCGCCGAATCCGGCGCGGAACCGACGCTCATCGAGGGCGCTGCGGTCGATCAGACGCCGTCGCAAAGTGTGACGCCTGCACCAGAACTGTCGGACGGTGGCGCGCGTGTCGCGGCTGAGATCGAATTCAAGCTGCTCGTCGATGCCGACCGCATGGCGCATTTCAACGCTGCGCCGATCATCGCGACGTATGCGCGCAACAGAGGTACGCGAAAGCATCTCAAGTCCATCTACTACGACACGCCGGAGCGGACGCTTCGGCGCAACGGCCTGAGCTTGCGCGTTCGCCAGAGCGGCGCGCGCTTCGTGCAGACCGTCAAGACCGAGGCCGCGGACGATCCGCTGCGCCGCGGCGAGTGGGAGGCGAGCGTCCCCTCGCTAGCGCCGGATCTCGCCCTTGCGATGCCCTTCATTCCCGAGAAGCTTCGCAGCCACCTCGCAGCGCAGCCGCTCGAAGCGGTGTTCAGCGCCGACATTCATCGCCACGCGCGTATCGTCGACCTGCCGTCCGGGACGGTCGAGATCGCTTTCGACCAGGGCGTCCTCACCGCAGGCGACCGGTTGTTGCCGGTGAGCGAGATCGAGCTGGAGCTCAAGGCCGGCAGCGCCAGCACGATCTATGAGATCGCGCTGCGGCTTGCGGAGCACGGGTCGGTGAAGCCCTCGATCCGCAGCAAATCGGCGCGCGGCTTCGACCTTGCCGCCGGCACGCCGCCACCGGTACGCCGGCCGCGAAAGCTTCGCCTCGACCCGTCGGTCGCGCTCGACGAGGCCTTCGCGACGATCCTGCGGTCCTGCTTCCTTCACCTTCTTCAGTCGCTGCCGGCCGCCGAAGACGGCCGCAATCCCGAAGGCGTCCATCAGCTCCGCGTCTCGCTGCGCCGGCTTCGAGCGGCGCTCGATCTGATGCGATCGGCGGGCGCGCTCAGCAATCTCGACGCGCTGCGGTCGGAAGCAAAATGGCTCGCGCAGGATCTGTCCGCTGCGCGCGATTGGGACGTGTTCCAGCTCGAGACGTTGCCGACGATCGCAAAGGCCTGTCCCGCTGTCGGCGGCTTCGACGCCTTGGGCCGGGTTGCGGCCGGGCGCCAGTCGGACGCCTATCGCAAGGCGCATCATGCGCTCGACGATCGCCGCTGTGCCATTTTCCTGATCGGCCTCGGTGGCTGGATCGAAACGCGGGGCTGGCGCAACGACGTCGCCGCCGAAGATCTCGGCGAGCTCGCCGAGCCCGCCGTCAACTTCGCCGAGCGCATCCTGGCCGGGCAATATGCCAAGGTGCTCAAGCGCGGCCGCCGGTTCAAATCGCTCGCGGCCGAGGAGCTGCACCGGGTGCGGCTTGCGACCAAGCGGCTGCGCTATCTCGGCGAGTTCCTGCTGCCGCTGTTCGCGGATCGCAAGTCCGCGAGAAAATTCTCGCGGAGGCTGGCCGGCTTGCAGGAAGAGCTTGGCGCCTTCAACGACATGGCGGTCACCGCATCATTGCTCGATGGCCTCGGAGCCGAGGCGCCCGACAGCGCCACCGCCGCGGCTGCCATTGCCGGCTGGCAGGCCCGCGCATCGGCCGACGTCCAGCCGTCGTTGCGAACCGCATGGCGGGATTTCACCGCCGCGCATGTGCCCTGGTCGCGGCAAGCCCAGCAGGCCTGATCGCGTTCGCATTCCCAAAAAGTTGCGCCCAGCCATTGGGGGATGGCTGGGCGCGCGCGAACCGGTCTGGGACGGGGAGGGGTGGGGATGTGACCGGGTCGCGTGACTCTTTCCTTTAAAACTACTGATCCTTGGCGCTGGCGGTGGAGACCGCCGGCTTGGTATCGCCGAGCGAGACCCAGACGTTGGGATCGCTCTGCGACTGGCGCTTGACGAAGCGGTAGCCGGTCTCCGTCCAGGCAACGACGTTCTCGTTCTGATTGTCGAGAACGAACTCGCCCTTGTCGGTCTTCACCGTCAGCACCGCATGTCCTTCGCCCTTCCTGTCGCGCACGACGGTGATGAGCAGGGCCTCGCGCGGCCATCCGGCATCGATCAGCATCTTGCGCTTCAGCAGCACGTAGTCTTCACAATCGCCGTAACCGTCTGACGGCAGCGACCACTTCTCGATCACGCCCCAGTGCTCCTGGTCGGTCAAAGGCTTCACGGTCTCGTTGACCCAGCGATTGACCTTGATCAGGTCGCGCCATGCGGCCTGCGACATCACGATGTCGCGCGGCTGCGTCGGCCCGCCCTGACACTGAGCGGCATTCTCCGAACAGAACTCGACCCAGCCGATCGGCGCACGCGTGGTGTCGCCGAGGCTCGCGTAGAGCAGGCGGCTCTCGCCGGCCTGCGCTGTCGCGCCGATCCCGAAGAGCAGCGCGGCAAGCGCCAGCCCCTTCCCCTGTCCCCTGAAGTCGAACATCGTGGCCCCCGTTTCTTGTTGGGACCAGATTTCGCACGGAGCTTTTGAGTTGCCGCTAAGTCGACCAAGTCAAGTCGAGACGAATGCAAGTAAAACAAGCGGCGAATTCGATCTATACTTGAATCGAATTCGAGTAAAATTCGATATGACTGCAATTGATTCAAATTGGAGGGATTAACGCGGAAACGCTGGCGGAACCGCTGTTTCCGCGTGTGGGAGGCCGCGCGTTAACCCGCACCGGGCCGTCGCCACGCGCGAAAAAGGCGGCATCCGTCGCGCGGAGGCCGCCTTGAGGCTGGAAATATAGGGGTTTTTGCAGCGTTCCCGCTTTACCGCGCGGTAACGCTCTCTTCGAGTGTCTCGATCGGCTGCGCGTGGACGAACTCAAGCGCGAAGCCGTCTTCGAGGTTTCGGACCACGCGGCCCTGGACCCGGCCGAGCAGAACCGTCGATTTCAGCGGCGGCCGGTTCTCCGCGGCAATCGCCGCGCCCGACAGCGACAGGTCGATGATGCGGCAGGTCATCTTGGTGCCGTCCTCGAGCGTCAGCACCGCAATTGGATTGCGCGGCACGATACGGTCGTGGCGGCGGTCCTCCGGCAGGTTGAGGATGTCGCGGTTGGCGAGCCAGGTCAGCTGGGCCGCGAGCTTGTCGCGCTTGCGCGGCGTCGCGCCCACCGTCATGGCGAAGCCGTTGTCGATGATCCGGGTGATCTTGCCCTCGACGCGGCCGATATGGTCGAGATAGGCGACCACGCGGTCGCCGACATTGCCGATGCCGGGTGCCAGCAGCGCCAGCCCCCCCGGCGACATGTTGATCACCTGACAGGGGAATTCGCGGCGGTCCGGCAGCATGTAGCGGCCGAGCAGGTGGACTTTCACCCGCTGGAAACGCCGACGTTCCTCGGCGGCCGGAAGAAATTTTTTGTTCGCCAACGCCATTTTCACTACCCGACCCCCCGCCCGGGCGGAGTCCAGGACGACCCTAAGGCGCATAGGGTTAATGCTGCGTTATGATTTTGCGCGACGATCACGGACAGACACAATGCGCACGAAAAACCACATCAGCGGCGGGCAGGCCAGGACGGCGAGGGCGCCCAGGTCGAGGGCGACGGCGGCAGTTCCGCTCCCCTTGGCCAGCCGTCCCGCCACCGCCGGCCCCAGCATCATCGCGGCATAGAAGACAGTGTAGAACACGCCCATGCCGATCGCCCGGGTCTCCGGGGCGAGCACGCGAGCGGCCAGGCTCATGATCGGGCCGGCCGGATGGCCGCCGACCAGGCCGATCAGGATGAGGATCGTGATCACCGCATCGGTCCGGGGCAGCCAGGCCAGCAGCAGGGCCACCGTGAGGCTTGCCGCGATCGCCAATATCAGCGGCCGTTTGAACCGATCGGCGAGATAGCCGCCGGCCGGCACCGAGATCACCGACAGCCACATCACGAGGCTGATGGCCGAACCTGCCGCGGCAATGCTCCAGCCCCGTTCGGCCAGCAGCGTCGGGCCGAACGAGAAGATCATGGCGAAGCCGACATTATAAAGGCCCCAGATCAGGCCCGCGACGATCACCGCCAGTAGCGCCAGGGGATCAAGACGCGCCGAGCCCGCGGTCGCAGCGCCCGTCGCCGGCGGCGGCTGGTAGAACATGATCAGCACAATGCCGATCGCGGTCAGCGCGCTGGCCGCCATGAACACGGCGCCCGCGCCATAGGCGGTGCCGATCGCCGGCAGAACCAGCAGCGAGACCCCAAGGCCCGCCGGCCAGGAGTTGACGAAGATCGCCATCGCGGTCGCGATCTCCTTTCCGGCAAACCAGTCGGTGGCCATCTTGGTGAGCTGTACCGTCAGCAGCACGCCGCCGACGCCCGAGGCGAGGCGGCCCGCTATCTGCCAGCCCCAGTTGTCGGTTGCGGCCATGACGAGACTGCCGGCCGTCATCAGCAGCAGCGCCGCGATGGTCGTCGGCTTGTCGCCAAGGGTGCGGCCGATCGCGCCGCCCGGCAGCGCCAGCACGACGCCCGGCGTGAAATAGAGCCCGATCAGGATGCCGATATCGGCGAGCCCAACGCCGAAGGTTTGTTGCAGCAGCGGCGCGACCGCCGCCACGCTCTGGAACTGGAACGCAATGGTGAGGCGAACGAAAAACAGGATCGCAAGAATGGTCCAGCGATTGCGCAATGCCTCATCCCCCAGCCATCGCCGCGAGCCTGCGGTGGCGAAATGCCGGTGTCAACCTGTTCGGCAGAGCAGCTGGATCATGCCTTCTTCGCCGCGCGCTGATTGAGCAGAAGCAGCAGCGCCAACAGCACCGCGGCCGACAGGCCGAGCGACCAGTGAATGCCGATCGCCGCGCCGAACAGGCCCACGGTGATGCCGCTGAACGCCCGCATGCCCAGCCCCGCCATGTTGTAGAGGCCGACGACGCGGCCGCGGATGTCGTGCGGCGCGTTCAACTGCACCAGCGCCTGCGCCATGGTGTTGAACGACAGCTCGAAGAAGCCTGCGAAAAACAGCAGCACGATCGCAACCGGATAGATCCGCACCGAGGCGAAGCCGAGCAGCGCCACGCTCCACAGCATCGCGAGCATGATCGCGGTGCGTGGCGTGCCCTTCAGCCGTCCCCAGGATTCCAGCGCGATGCCGGCGAGCAGCGCGCCGCCGGCGTCGGCCGCGAGCAGCACGCTGTAGGACACGCCGGGATCGCCGTGGCCGAGATCGCCGGCAAAGCCCGGCATCTGGGCGTGATAGGCGTTGCCGATCATGAACGAGGTGAGGCCGGCGAGCCACGTCATCGCGGTCAGCACCGGCTGCGTGCCGATGGCGCGGATGGTCAGCATGATGTCGGCGAGGCCGCGCACCGCGAAGCGCCGCGCAGCTAAGCTCTTGTCGCGCACCGGCGCCCAGAACAGCCAGAGCAGCATCGGCAGGTAGAACAGCGTGTTGAAGATGATGCCGTGCGAGGTGCCGAGCGTCAGCATGATGATTCCGCCCACCGCTGGTCCCACCAGGATGCCGAGATAGCGCGCCATCGCGTTCAGCCGCACCGCGCTCGGCAGGTCGGCCGGGCCGACCAGATCGTAGAGCAGCAGCTGGTTCGGCGTCTGCCACAGCACGCCGGCGCAGCCATGGATCACCAGCAGCAGCATCGCGTGCCACATCTGGATCGTGTCGGTGATGAAGAAGAAGCCCCAGCCGGCGGAAGCCGCGATGAACAGCAGCATGCCGCATTGGATGATGCGGCGCGGATCGAACCGGTCGGCAAGCCCGCCGACCGCGACCGAGAACAGCAGGAACGGCAGCCAGTGCGACAGCACGGCAAACCCCCCGAGTGTCGGCGAATGGAATTTCTGGAACACCACCCAATAGCTGATCACGTGCTCGATGTTGTCGGCCATCATCGCCAGCACATAGGCGATGAACTGGAGCCGGTACGGCACCGACTTCATCGCCGCGAATGAGCCGGACGCGACCACGGGATTTTGGGGAAGGGGGTTCAAGCGATCACCTGGGTGGGACTTCATCCGGCCATTACACGGTCGCAGGTGGACGCTCAATACATTTGGGCGTGCTTGAGCACCTGCCATGCACTGGTGCTACAATTACCGCCATCATCCTGAGGTGCGCGCTCTTGCGCGCCTCGAAGGTTGCGCTGCAAGCGCCTGTGGCCCATCCTTCCAGGCTTCTCCTTGCGATGCAGATGCATCGCAAGGCTCGCACCTCAGGATGACGGCGGTGAATGTGGCGGCGCCGTAGCCCGGATGAGCGAAGCGATATCCGGGGCCGCTGCTTCCCGCATATCGCTTCGCTCATGCGGGCTACGAGACCGCAGCTTGGCACGATCACGCATCTCACATACGCTTCGCCTCAGCCCGCACCAATCAATCATAACAGACGGGCAGCGAGGACACACCATGGAGCACATCCGCGTCTGCACCCACGCAGGACCGGGCACCGAACCCGTCATCCGCACCGTGCCGTGGCCGAAGGTCGGCCGGAAGGGTGCGTTGATCAAGATCGGCGCTTGCGGCGTCTGCGGCACCGATCTGCATATCCTGAAAGGACATTGGCCGAAGCCGCTACCCTGGCCATTCACGCTCGGCCACGAGCTCGGCGGAATCATCGTCGAATGCGGCGAGGAATTCACCGAAGACTTCATGAGCAGGCCGCTTAAGATAGGCTCGAAAGTGATGATCCCGCCGCTGATGCCCTGCGGCCGCTGCTACTACTGCATCCATTATCCGCAGACCGCCAACAAATGCCTGACGCCGGTCTATTACGGCCGCTATCTCGGCTTCGACAAGCCGCCGCACATGTGGGGCGGCTGGGCCGAATATGTCTATGTCGATCTCGACATGCTGCCGGGCACCAAGATCTACAAATTGCCCGACGACATGTCGCTGCGGCTGGGCGCGCTGTCGGAGCCGCTGACCTCCTGCATCCGCGCCTTCAACCGCGCCAGCCGCGCCGGCGGTTTCAGCTGGGGCGACACGGTGGTGATCCAGGGCTCGGGCCCGATCGGCATTCTGGCGGTCGCCGCCGCGCAGGAGATGGGGGCAGGGCGCGTGATCTGCGTCGGCGCGCCGGAACAGCCGCGGCTCAAGCTGGCGCGTGAATTCGGCGCGGAGGCGACGGTGAACATCGACGAGCTGAAGTCGCCCGAGGCGCGCATCGCGCGCGTGCGCGAGATCGTCGGCCATTTCGGCGCCGATCTCGTGATGGATTGCTCGGGCCATCCGACCGCCGGTCCCGAAGGCATCGAGATGCTGCGCGACGGCGGCACCTATGTCGAGATGGGCCAGTTCACTGACGCCGGCTCGATCGACACCTCCTGGCACCGCATCTGCACCAAGGACCTCAACGTGCTGGGCTCCTGGGGCTTTACCGGCAACGATCTGCCGCTCGGCGTCGACATGCTGTACCGGACCCGCGACAAATATCCCTGGCTGAAGATGCAGACGATCTATCCGTTCACGGAAGCGGGCGTCGCGCAGGCGGTGAGCGACGCGATGGCGATGAAGACGGTGAAGTCGACGATCGTGCCGTGGCCGGAATTGGTGGAATAGATGATGTCGTCCATTCCGTCCGATCTCGCCGCGTTTCTGGTCGAAGCCAAGCGGCGCACCTATGCGGGGCTGGACGACGACGCGACCGTGGCCGCGCCGTTGCTCGCGAGTTCAAAACAGCTCGAGCATCGCGCGGCGCCCTATGCCTATCGCGATATCTATTTCGGGATGGGATTCTTCGTCGGGCAGGAGACGGTGTCGCGGGATGACCGCGTCATCTGGTCGATGAGCTACAGCGGTGGCGCCTGCACGGAGATCACGGATCGGGACATCTTTCTTGCGATCTACAAATTCCTGCGGCAGGCGCTGCTGGGCGTGCACATCGAGGAGCCGTACCGGGGGCCGCGTCTGTTCGAGCGAGCGGGCATGGTCTACCGCAACGAGGTGAAAGGTTCGCTCGATCGCTTCCACGGCCTCGAGACGATCGCGCGGCATGATGGCACACCGCTCTACGAGCTGCGCTATAGTGGCGGCCTGCTGCGATAATTCTTGAACTTGTAGCCTGGATGGAGCGAAGCGTAATCCGGGGCCGCCGGTCCCGCATTCCGCTTCGCTCCATGCGGGCTACGAGGCGGAGTGTGGAATGAAGGACGAGATGACAAGCGAACAGACACCCGACCCAATCCGGCGCGCCCGCTCCCCGTTCAGCGCCATTCGCGCCATCGACTACACCGTCATTTTCGTGCGCGACATGAGCGCGATGCGCCGCTTCTACGAGGACGTCCTCGCCTTTCCGCTGCTGCGTGAGCTCTCGCCGAACTGGATCGAATACGGCCTGGGCGGCAACACGCTGGCTCTGGCGAAGCCGGGCCGGACCGCCGCCGACGCGCCGATCCCGCTCGGCACCGCCTCGCTGCAACTGGCCTTCAAGGTGTCCGCGGCCGAAGTCGATCAATGCGCCGACGAACTCGTGCGGCGGGGTGTGGCGCTGCTGTCGCCGCCGACGAACCAGTCCTTTGGCCACCGCACGCTGTTCTTCCGCGACCCCGACGGCAATCTGCTGGAGGTGTATGCGGAGATCTAAGGGCGGCGCGCCGCCAGCTTCAGCCGGCCTCGTTCCCCACCACCGTCGTGAAAATCCGCCGCTTTGGCGCAAAATCCCGCTATATGCAGCAAAACGGCCCCAAAACTCTGGATGTAGTGGGTCGGGCTGACGGTAAGCTTATTCTCGATGGCGCCAAAGCCATGCGTCATAGGCATGGTGATTTGCCTGGGCTTGGCGTAAAGAGCATCCAAATCAAATCACCACGCGTGCGGCCGAACCATTTGCCGCGTACGCAGCTTCAGGTCGCGCGGCTCGACGTTCCGCGCCTGGACCAACCAAGGTTTTCCATCTCGTGTCATTCCCGACCCTAAGTCCGCCGCTCGCCCGAGCTTTGGCCGAGCGCAACTACGATTCACTGACCCCCGTTCAGCTTGCGGTGCTCGCCGATGAAGCCGTCGACCGCGACCTCCTGGTCTCGGCCCAGACCGGCTCGGGCAAGACCGTTGCCTACGGATTGGCCATCGCAAGAAATCTGCTCGGCGACACCGAGCGGTTTGAACGCGCAGGCGCACCGCTGGCCTTGATCGTCGCGCCGACCCGCGAGCTCGCCTTGCAGGTCCATCGCGAACTCGCCTGGCTTTATCAACATGCGGAGGGGCGCGTCGTCTCCTGCGTCGGCGGCATGGATCCGCGCCGCGAGCAGCGCGAGCTGGCAGCGGGCGCCCACATCGTCGTCGGCACCCCCGGTCGGTTGTGCGATCATTTGCGCCGCGGCCGCCTCGACATTTCGGAATTGAAGGTTGTCGTCCTCGACGAGGCCGATGAAATGCTCAATCTCGGCTTTCGCGAGGACATGGAGTTCATCCTCGAGACCACGCCGGAGACGCGGCGCACCTTGCTGTTCTCGGCGACGTTTCCGCGCGGCATCGTGGCGCTGGCCAAGCAGTATCAGCAGCAGGCGTTTCGGATCGAGGTCGCGGGCGACGAGGGCGGTCACGCCGACATCGAGTATCGCGCCATCCGCGTCGCGCCCGGCGACGTCGAGCACGCGGTCGTCAACGTGTTGCGCTTTTTCGAGTCGCCGAGCGCGCTGGTGTTTTGCAACACGCGCGATGCGGTCAGGCATTTGCAGGCAGCACTGCTGGAGCGCGGTTTCTCCGTGGTGGCGCTGTCCGGCGAATTGACCCAGAACGAGCGCACCCAGGCGCTTCAGTCGTTGCGGGATGGACGTTCCCGCGTCTGCGTGGCGACTGACGTCGCCGCCCGCGGCATCGACCTGCCGAGCCTCGACCTCGTCATTCATGCGGATCTGCCCAATGACGCGGAGGTCATGCAGCATCGCTCGGGCCGTACCGGTCGCGCCGGCCGGAAGGGCGTCAGCGTCCTGCTGGTGCCGCCGGCACGACGGCGGCGTGCGGAGCTGTTGCTGAATCTGTCCGGCATCGACGTGGTCTGGGGGACCGCGCCGCAGGCGGAGGAAATCCGCAAGCTCGATCACGAGCGCATGCTGAAGGACGCGCTGTTCGCCGAGGAGACGACCGCCGACGATCTGGTGCTGGCGCAGGCATTGCTGGCCGAGCGGTCTCCCGAGGATATCGCCGCGGCGCTGGCGCGGCTTTATCGCGCGCGGCTGCCGTCGCCCGAAGACATTATCGATCCCGGCGAGCGAAGCGGCCGGCCGCGCGACGATCGCGGTCGCGACAATTTCCGGGCCTCCAGCGGCGATGATCGTTCCGAAAGGCCCCGGCCCAAATCGGGGAAATCGTCGTCGAAACACGGCATGGCGGAGGGCAGCGTCTGGTTCCGCGCCAACATCGGACGAAAAAAGAACGCGGAAGCACGCTGGCTGTTGCCGATGATCTGCCGCCGTGGCGGCATYGACAAGGGCGACATCGGCGCCATCAAGATCATGGACACCACGACCGAGTTCGAGATTTCCGAGCGGGTCGCGGACTCCTTCGCTGCCAAGATCAAGCGTCCGGACAAGGAAGACAATATCCGCCTCGAACCGATGGCGGATGCGCCGCAGGGCCAGGCGCCGTCGGAGAAGCGGCCGCACGCGCCTCGGCGCGAAGCCGGCGAGGCCCGTGACGGTGCGCGTCGAAGCGATCACGCCCGTGACGCGCGGGGACCGAAGCATCGCGACAAGCCGCACGGCGCAAGCGGCCCGAAATTCGGCGATGCGCCCGCGTTCGGAAAGAAAAAGAAGTACGGCGACAAGCCGGGTCAGGCAACCGAGTGGCCTGTGAAGGGCGCACCCGGCAAGAAGGCAAAGAAGAAGCATCGCGGCTGAATGGCCCGCGTGTCCTGACCGGAGCGAATGAACGCCGCTGGCACGAACCAGCGGCGTTTCTGCAAGATCAGCTGGGCTTAGCGGCCGCCGCCACCACCGCCGCCACCGCCTCCTCCGCCACCACCACCGCCGGCATCACGCAGGGCCGAATTGTAGCGAGGGTCGGTCTGCTTCATGTAGATCGGCGAGATATCGTGGGTGAGGCGAACGACGCGCCGTCCAGCCTGCTGCTGCGGCACGTCGACAAAGCCGGCGCAGCCCTCGAAGAAGGCCGTGTCGCAGCCATAGGTCCGCAACTGAACTGCGTTGGCGCTGGTCGCGGTGAACGCGGTCGCCGCAGCGCATGCAATGAAAGCAACTTTCGACAATGTGAGTCTCATGAAAAATCTCCAGCCTCGGGTCGGCGAGACCGGAACGGCTCGCACAGTCGTTCGACGGAGGCTGATCGAAACCGGTTCGAGCGGGTTGCTTCACGCCCGCGTGAGGGAATCGGGCGGCGAACTCATGTGCCGGCGCTCGGCGGCTCCGTGAGATCGCGGAGCATATAGGTCGCGCTGGCGCCGTAGGATTCGAGCTTTGCGCGCAGCCCCGCATCGGCCGTGACGGGCCGAAAGCCGAAACGTTCCCACAGCGGCCGCGTAGCGTAGACCGAGACCAGGGCGAGGGTCGCGATGCCCCGCGAGCGCGCGAGTTGCTCGATCGCCGTGACATAAGCGCGCGCCACGCCGCCGCGAGAGTCGGGCAGCACGACAACGTCGTGCACGTAGAGGCAATCCGCATCATCCGGCAATCTTTCGAGGAAGCCGTCGAGTGGCGGGATCCGATGCTGATTCCAGGGATGCGAGAGGCCGTAGCCGGCGATCTCATTGCCTGCGGCGAGCACGAGGCAGCCATCCGGATAGAGCCGCATCTTCTCCGCGAGCACGTCGGCCCGTTCGGGAAGATCGGGATGGATCCGCGCCGCGATCGCGCTGATCGCCGGCAGGTCGGATGCGCGCGCGGGGCGCCAATGCGGCTTGCTCATCTCCATCCGTCGTTCCCTGTCAATCAATCCAATTTATTCCGTTGCAAGGACTCATGCAGCGAAAAATTTCTTTGCCGCGATCAGAGGAATACGGCGCGTCGGGCGGCGTCCTACCCCATGCAAGCCAATTGCATGACAGGAGACACCATGACCACATCCCCGATCCGCCTTGCGCTCACCCTTGCAGCATCGCTCGCGATGGTATCCGCGGCAATTGCTGCGCCGCCGACCAAGACCGGCAAGACCGACAAGGGTGCCGTGCTCACCGATGCCAAGGGCATGACGCTCTACACGTTCGACAAGGACAGCGAAGGCAAGTCCGCCTGCAACGGTCCGTGTGCGACAAACTGGCCGGTGCTGAAGGCCGAGGCCAGTGATGCAGCCAGCGACGGCTACACCGTCATCACCCGCGACGACGGCTCCAGGCAGTGGGCCTACAAGGGCAAGCCGCTCTACACCTTCGCCAAGGACCAGAAGCCCGGCGACATCACCGGCGACGGCTTTCTGAACGGCGCCTGGCATCTGGCGATGCCGTGATGAATCGATAGCCTGGGCCGGGTATCGCTGTTGCAGGCGACGCCCGGCTCGTCTCACAGGCGGTGCGCCGCGTGAGGAACGCTATCGTGCCGGGGGAGGGCCGGCCGCTTCCGGCAGTTCCGGCGTCGCGTCCTTGGGGTCGTACCAGCTTGCCGCGTCCGAGCGCCAGATGTGAGCGCGGGCGGGGCCCGCGACCGGCGTATCCAGGCATCCCATGCGCAACAGCACGTTCGGCTGCGCGACCCGTTCCGCCATGATGTGCGAGCCGCAACGGGTGCAGAAGCGGCGCAATTTTCCGGGCGACGATTCGAACGCGGCGAGCAGCTCTTCGCCGCGCACCCACCGGAACGCCGCGCGCGGCACCGGCATCACGCTGGAAAACGCCGAGCCGTGCGTCTTGCGGCAGGTCTGGCAATGACAATGCACGAAGGGCGCGGGCTCCGCGTCCGCTTCATACGCAACAGCGCCGCACAGGCAACTTCCGGTCAGCATGCTCTCCCCGCAGGTCCGTTCTTTCACGAAAAGCCAGTCTAGTCGCGGAGACGGCGGCGGTGAAGCAGCGAAAACGATCGCCTCATGCCCACGATTTACAATGCGCAAACGGCGCCGCGCACGCGTAAGTCGGGCCGCGCGCCTTGTAATCCATGGTTTCGTAGCCATTTCGGGCTGACATCCAGCCGAAAGGGCATTTCGATGAAGTTCCGTGTCGGATTCGAAATGCTCTACGATTTCCCGCAGCCGACGCCGATGATCATGGTGCTGGGCACGCATTTCACCCGCGCCTCCGATGTGATCGTGCCGGACTTCCTGACCACCATGCCGGCGGTCGAGATCACGCCCTACCGCGACGTGTTCGGCAATTGGTGCAGCCGCATGGTCGCACCGGCCGGTCGCATGCGCCTTGCCGCGGATGGCGTGGTTCGCGACAGCGGCCTGCCGGACCCGGTGTTTGCCTCGGCCGCTCAGCACAGGATCGAGGAGCTGCCCGCGGACACGCTGGTCTATCTGCTCGGCAGCCGCTATTGCGAGACCGACCGGCTTTCGGAGATCGCCTGGCAATTGTTCGAGAAGACGCCGTCCGGCTGGGCGCGGGTGGAGGCGATCTGCGATTTCGTTCACCGCCACATCGCCTTCGGCTACGAGCATGCGCGTGCCACCAAGACCGCGTGGGAGGCTTACCAGGAGGGCAAGGGGGTCTGCCGCGACTATGCGCACCTCGCCATTGCGTTCTGCCGCTGCATGAACATCCCCGCGCGATATTGCACCGGGTATCTGAGCGACGTCGGCACGCCGCAGCCCTGGGCTGTGGGCGATTTCGCCGGGTGGTTCGAGGCCTTCATCGGCGGCCGCTGGCACACCTTCGATCCCCGCAATAACGTGCCGCGGCAGGGGCGCATCCTGATCGCGCAGGGGCGCGATGCCTGCGACGTTCCGATCACGCAGACGTTCGGTCCGAACGAGCTGGTCAGCTTCAAGGTCTGGACCGACGAGGTCACCTGATGGCCGGTCATCCCCCGCTCAGCAGCGACGAACTCGACTCATTGCGCAAGGTCGGTCAGGTCGACCACCAAAGCGAGATCCCCCAATTGCACTGGGAGCGTCTCGTGCATCTGGGCTACGCGATCAGGCGGCTTGGAGCGCTTGAGCTCACCGCCGCCGGCGTGAGGCGCCTGGCGGGACAATAGGGGGCCGCTGCCTCCATCGGGCGGCGAGCCTGGCTTACGCCGCCGGCGCCGGCACCAGTCCGTAGCGCAGCATCGTCTCTTTCATCTTCGCGGGATCGGGTGGCGCGCCGGCCGACAGGAGTGCGGCCATCTCCGTGAAATATTGCGGGCCCAACACCCCGGGGCTCAGGATGCACAGGCATGTCGCCGGCCCCGTCGAACGATTGGTAAAGCCGTGCACGACGCCGCGCTTGATGAAGACCGATTCTCCCGGGCCAAGATCGCTCTGCTTGCCGTCGATCGTCCAGGTCGAGACGCCGGACAGCCCGTAGATCGTTTCGTCCCAGCGGTCGTGATAGTGCGGGATCGGCATCCGCGCATTCGGTTGCAGCGTCATTTCGAAGATGTCGACGCTGCCGTCGGTGTCATCCTTGCTGTGCAGGAAGCGGAGCTGAAGCGCGCCGAAATTGATGTCGGACATGGCTGTGTTATCCCGGTGAGAGGCTGAATCGAGGTCGCGGCGCTCGCCCGCATCGAAATGAAGGTTACCGCGGTCCCTCATACACTATCAGCCCGCGTGCGATCAGCTGACGATGCGCAGCATCGTCGAATGCAACGCGCTGTGCAACCGCGGCCGATTGCAAGCGGCAGAACATTCCGGGGCACGCTCAAAACGGCTCCGGGATCGACGTCTCTGATTGGCTCGCCGGCACTAATCTCAAGTTGGCGCCCGCAATCGCAGCAACCTTAAAGACGCAAAATGTTTGCCTGCGCTGATGCGCCGCATGAATCGAATTAATTCAAATTGAGAGTCCGAAAGCGAACTGAAGCCTCGACTTTCGTAGGGCATAGTTGGCTCCGGCAGGGGGCGAGAGCCGCAGATCCGCGGCAGCTTCCCACCATCGTGAAAGTAGGGGCACTGGTGTCCGGTGCAGCACGCACTGGGCGCGTCGGGGAGTCTTCAATCCATTATCTAGTTTCGCTTGAAAGGATGAATGCCCGTGATTGATGCCAATGTGAAAGCCGAGACGAATGCCGCTCCGCTGAGTGAGACGGCGAACGGAACTGCAAAGCTCAAATTCGACATGCCGTTTTTCAACATTCAGACGATGTTCGGCGCTCTCGCAGGGCCGACCGCCACGCGGGCCAAGGCAAATTTCGAGCAGATGAAGGCGACGTCCGAGGAGATTACCGCAGCTCTCTACGAAGCTTGTTCGATCAATGCCAAGCGTACCGCCGATTACGGCACCAAGGTCATTGAAATATCCAATACCAACACCAGCTCCGCGCTGGATTTCCTCTCCCAACTCGCGGATGCGAGGTCGTTTGCGGACCTCGTGAACCTCTCCACCGTCCACGGCCGCAAGACCTTTGAAGCGGCTTCCGCTCAGAACCGGGAGCTTTGGGACATGGCCCAGAAGGTCGCGTCCGAGACGACCGAGCCGATCAAGAACAGCTTCAACCGGGTTCTGCATAAGGCTGTCTGAATCGAAGCTACCGGCCACGTGGATCGGCTGGACGAGCGTCTTCGCCAGAAGAGACGCCGTCCAGCCGGGGGCGGCCATCCGCCGCCGTGAGGTGATGCCAAGCTGGAGGGAAACAAGATGGGTATGGTGATGATCAGGTGCCCGGAAACGGGAAACGCCATTCCGACAGGCATTGAGACGGATCGCGAAAGGTTTCGATGCAGTGCGGTGTTCTTTTCGCGCACCTATTGTCGGATGTGCGAAGCTACGCATGAATGGTTCGCCCGAGAGGCTTGGGTCTACGAGACGGTCTTGGCGAACGGGAATTCGGGGGGCGGGCAGCCGTTCCGCGCCGGCGCGGCGTGACGGTGCCTCAACGCATCCTGCGAAAAGATCCGATCGATCCTGCGGCCCATCACCTTGTAGCACTCGCAGGCGACGACCTCGAGTCGACGCCTGTCGATCTCGAGCTGGCCGCGCCGACTGGACTTTATGGCCCTCGACATGCGGAGTGCGCTCACGACGTGCGTAACCGTGGTGCGCCGGACGCCAAGCAATTCCGACAACGTTTCTTGCGTCAAGGGCAGGATGTCACCGCCATCCGTCCGATCGTGAATGTGAAGCAGCCAGCGGGCCAGGCGGGCCTCCACGGAGTGCAGTGCGTTGCAGGCTGCGACGTGCAGGAATTGCGTCATCAGCGCTCTGGAGAGCAGCTGAACCGCGTGCGCGATGGCGGGACTGCGTTCGAGCATCTCATGAAATCGTGCGGGCGAGATCTGCAGCGCGGTCCCGGCCACGCGGACGACCGCGGTCAGGGGTGACCGGCCGGGGCCAAGCGCCGACATCAGGCCGACCGCGCCGTCGTTGCCGATCACGGCGGTTGCGGTCGTCTGTCCGTTCGGCAATTCCATGATCAGCGCGATCGCGCCGCTGCAGGGGAAGTAAAGGTGATCGATCCGGTCGCCCGATCGAACGAGCACTGCATCGTGATGGAGAGGTACTTTCCGCAAGTGTGGTGCAAGCAAAGCGAAATCGGCCGGCGGCAACGCAGCTAACAAGCGATTACCAACTCTGGTCGCGTGCTCCATCACGGGATTCTTCCCTCGACGGAGGCCCGGCGGCTAGCAAACGCATCTTCTCCGACCGAGCCGCGGTACCGCGCAGACGCTTGCCACGGCAAGCGGACCAACTCACGTCAACAGATAAGGTTCCAATGACGGATCCCAAGCCAGCGCGCCGGGCGCGTCTGACGGCCATCTCACTCGCGCGACGAAGACCGGGCCGGAGGCTTGCAAAACTCGCTCGACGCGAGCGTTGCTCCTATCTCAGCCCCTCATACACCATCAGCCCGCGTGCGACCTGCAATTTGCGGATAGCGCGCGGCAGCAGTTTCTCGGGCTGGTGCAGATAGCGCCAGGAGGTGAGGGTGAACGCGCCAAGCGCGCCGCATTCGTCGTCGAACGGCGCAAGCACGCCGGTGACGCTGACGGGCGTATGCGGGCGGGCGTTGAAGGGGAGCAGCAACAGCTCGAGGTGCGCCTTGCTGCCGTCGTCGCGCAAGGCGGTGAGGCCGGCGATGGCGCCGAGCGTCTCGTCGGCAACGATGGTGGTGATCTCCCCGATCTCTCTGCGGCAGGCCTCGCTGAACAGCGCCGCAAAGCTTTGGTCCTTGAGGTCGAGCCCGGCGAGCGCGCAGACGCGCGTGCCGGCGACGCGGAACGGAAAACCGAGGTTGGGTTCGCACGACAGCACGAAGATGTCGCCGAGCAGGCCGCGGACCGCGGCCGGATCGATGTCGGCCCTGTCCGGAGCCCGCGCCGTGCCGCGCTTCTTGTCCCAATACGCGAAGAACTCGCGGCTCGACTTGTGTTTCATGACTGAACGCTTACCCCGGGGCGAAACCTCGCGGGACAGACCTGTCCCGCTTCAGTGCACCCGCGATCCCTTCTGTGTTGTGCAGGAGGGGAATTGCAGCGTCCATGCCGCGGGGGCGTTTTAGCTGCCCGAGCAGGGGTCTTTGCGTCGTTAACGTTAAATTAACTATGCGCTTGGCGCGCGCCGCGCCGCTGCTATGGTGATCGCAGTCGCAAGCCTCGCCGCTTTCATCCAGGTTCTCGGCGGGGTCTGTACACAGGCGTCAAACAGTTTGGTCACCGGCGGCGGGGAGGGGTGGGGATACTCCTTATTCCTCTGCTGCCGGAAGGCCGACACGGACAGGCAGGGCTTTCCCAGGGCCCTGCCTTTTCCTTTTCTCAGGCACACTCTCTCGTGCCCCGGACGCGGCGCAGCACTTCTTCAGTGATGCACCGCTGAGCCGGGATCCAGCGCCTCGCTCGGTTCGAGACGAGCCCATCATTCACGATTTCCGTTTGTGCACTTGCACCGGGTGGGTAAAGGCGACTATCTCCAAGCCTGTCGCTCCGATCGCGCCTGAAGGCGAAGCCCCTTGGATTCCCCACCAAACTCTCCGCCGGACCAGCCGGCCGTCATCGAGGAAGCTCCGCGCGAGCCGATTCTGACGCTGCCGGCGGCGCTGACCGCCTATATCGTCCTCCTGGCGGTGATCCATCTGCGGGTGCTGCTGCCGCCGGACATCGAGAACTGGACCATCGATGTCTTCGGTTTCATCCCGAAGCGCTACGATTCCTCGCTGCTCAATCTGGAGATCCCCGGCGGGACCGGCGCCAAGGTCTGGACCTTCGTCACCTATTCGCTGCTGCACGCCAATCTCACCCATCTCGGCTTCAACGTGCTGTGGCTGTTGCCGTTCGGCAGCGCGCTGGCGCGGCGCTTCGGCACGGTGCGGTTCTTCCTCTTTCTCGCGGTGACGGCCGCGGCCGGCGCGCTCGCCCATCTGCTCACCCATGAGCACGCGGTGGCGCCGATGATCGGCGCCTCGGCGTCGGTGTCGGGATCGATGGCGGCGGCAATCCGCTTCGCCTTCGTGCGCGGCAGCTTCCTGTCGTTCAGCCGTTCGGACGCCGATACCGCCGCGAAGGTTCCGGCGCTGCCGCTGTCGCGGGCGCTGCGCGACGGGCGGGTGGTGGGCTTCCTTGCGGTGTGGTTCGGCGTCAACATCATCTTCGGCATCGGCGCTTTCGGGATCGAGACCGAAGGCGCGAGCGTGGCCTGGCAGGCGCATATCGGCGGCTTCTTCGCCGGTCTGTTGCTGTTCGCGCTGTTCGATCCCGTGCCGCGCGTGCGAAGCGATGCTGCGGATGCGTCATCACAGGACATTTCAAACCGTATTTGAAGCCGCGCTTGCGGCGCGGCCCGATTTCATTCATCATTCCCGTGAAGAATGCTCGAAGCGACAAGCCGCTAGCGGCGATGCTTCGACAAGCGCCTGAAGCGTGAAACCGGCGCCATAACTGTTAGTTGAAGACCCGAAGAACAAGCCCGGACCGCGAACAGCGGACGGGTCCGATTCAGGGAGGCAACAATGACGGTACGTTCCATTCTCAACACCAAGGGCCACCAGATCATGAGCGTCGAGCCCGACGCCAAGCTGGCCGCCGCGGTCAAGCTGCTCGGTGAGAAGAAGATCGGCGCGGTGCTGGTGATGAACCAGAACCGGCTCGAAGGCATCCTGTCGGAGCGCGACATCGTGCGCGTGATCGGCGAGCGCGGCGCCGGCGCGCTGGAGGAGCCCGTGAGTCAGGTCATGACCCGCAAGGTCGTGACCTGCAAGGAGACCGACACGGTCGCCGAGCTCATGGAGACGATGACGACCGGCAAGTTCCGCCATCTGCCGGTGACCGACAACGGCAAGGTGGTCGGCCTCATCTCGATCGGCGACATCGTCAAGCGCCGCGTCCAGGAATACGAATCCGAGCAGGAAGCCCTGCGCGATTACATCAAGACGGCCTGATCGGTCTCACTCGTTCGCTTTCGGCGCGGCGCCCTCGGGCGCCGGCGCCAGCACGTGGATGGCCTCCTGGATCGAGTCCAGTGCGCGCTCGGCGGCGCGGGTGCCGAACGCGATGAGGTCGTCGGCGCGGTGGAAGTCGAACCAGCCGAACTGGCCGACCCGCGGCGTGATCAGCAGGTCCGGCGGATCGCCGGCGAGGCGGGCGCGGGTGATGCGGTCCTGCATGATGTTGAAGGCGTCCACCATCACCGAGGAGATGCCGGGCCGGCCGTTGCCGCCGAAGAACTCGCGCTTCATGGTCTTCTCCGCCGAGAACAAGCGCGGAAAGCGCCGTTTTGCCGTCGTCTCCTGGGCCACAGGAGCGGCTGTTTCGGGCACCGCGCCGTGCGAATAGACCGTCGTGGAATAGGTGAAGATGTCGCTGGAAAGATTTGCGGCGATGACGATTTCGGCGCCGAGCGCGCGGGCGGCCGAGACCGGCACCGGGTTCACCAGCGCGCCGTCCACCAGCCAGCGGTCGCCGACCAAAACGGGTGAAAAGATGCCGGGCAGCGCATAGGAGGCGCGCATCGCGTCGACCACGCGGCCGCGCGTCAGCCAGATCTCGTGGCCGGTGCGGACCTCGGTTGCGACGGCGGCGAATTTCAGCGGAAGGTCCTCGATCAGGGTCTGGCCGATCGCATGCTCGAGCCGTGTCGCGAGCTTCTCACCGCCGATCAGGCCGGAGCCGTTGAGGCGGATGTCGAGATAGCTGAGGATGTTGCGCACCCCTTGCAGGCTGCGGCCCCAGTCTTCCAGCGTGTCGAGCTGGCCGGCCGCATAGGCGCCGCCGACCACGGCGCCGATCGAGGTGCCGACCACGACATCGGGCACGATGCCGTTGGCGAGCAGGGTCTTCAGGATTCCGATATGGGCAAAGCCGCGCGCGGCACCGCCGCCGAGTGCCAGGCCAATGACCGGCCGGCGGATGCTGCCGAGGCCGACCTTCTCGCCATTGGAGCCGTTTGCGCCCCGACCCTTCAACATGTCCAGCACCGAAACTCTCCTCCGCCGGGCCACCCCCAACCATGAGACTAGGCACCGGACTTGCACTCCGCCAGAACCAGGGCGAAGCATGGTTTATGCCGCTTTGGAGAGGGCACGGGGCAGGAGTATGGCGAGGATGGTTGCCTCAGGACTAATCACGCAGGCGTCAACCAGGTTCCCCATGACCGCATTTCCCGGGGTTCTTGAGGCTTGAATTTGCCGCGTTTTCGGTGAAAAGCAGACGCCATGACTCTCGGGGGTGACGGCATCATCGGATGGCGGCGCAGCGCATCGCTGCTGCCGGCGCTGATGCTTGCGGCGGGCCTCCTTACCATTGGCCAATTTACCCTCGGCCAAGGCGCTGCGCAGGCGCAGCTTTTCTCCGATCGTCCGCCGCCGGTGCCGCCGGCCTCGGTGCCCGACCCCGGCGGCGCCGTCAGCCTGGCGCCGCCCTCCGGGCCGGGCGCGGCCCCCCCAAATCTGTCGCCAAGCCTGCCGGCGACCCTGATGCAGCCGGTGACGCCCAGCATGCCGCCGCCCGCGGTCACGACGGTGCCGTCGGCCCCGCCGCTCAATGCGGCCGCGCCCGGACAGGGCGTGCTGTCGCTGACCGCGAAATACGGCAAGGACTCAGCCCCGATCACCAGCGGCTTGGTCTGGCGGGTGTTTGCCGATCGTCCCGACGAGAACGGCACCTTCAAGCTGATCCGCGAGGACCGCAACGCCACGCCCAACATCGTGCTGCCGCCCGGCAATTACGTCGTGCATGTCGCCTTCGGCCTCGTCAGCGCGGTGCGGACCGTCAGCCTCAAGGCCGAGACCGACCGCGAGGCCTTCGTGCTGCCGGCGGGCGGATTGCGCATCGAGGGCCGCGTCGGCACCAGCCGCATTCCGCTGAACCAGATCTCGTTCGCGATCTACAAGGGCAGCCAGTTCGAGGCCGGCGAGCGCGCCTCGCTGGTGCCGAACGTCGCGGCCGGCGATGTCGTGCTGCTGCCGGAGGGCACCTATTACATCATCTCCAACTATGGCGACGCCAACTCGGTGGTGCGCTCCGACATCCGCGTCCAGGCCGGCAAGCTCACCGACGTCACCATCACCCACCGCGCCGCCGTCATCACGCTGAAACTCGTCAGCGACAGGGGCGGCGAGGCGCTCGCCAACACCGCATGGTCGGTGCTGACGCCCGGCGGCGACGTCATCAAGGAATCAATCGGTGCGTTCCCGCGCGTCGTGCTCTCTGAAGGCGAATACCGCGCCATCGCCAAGAACGAGGGCAAGGTCTATGAGCGCGGCTTCAACGTCGTCAACGGCGTCGACGGCGAAGTCGAAGTCGTCGCGCGGTGAGACTTCGCCTCTCCCCGCGAAGAGCGGGGCGAGGGAGCGCACCTTCGCCGCGGTGAGCTCGATCGGCCCAACCCTCACTTCCGATAGCGCAGCGCCTCGACCAGCACCGCGAAGGCCGGCGTCGGCTGCCGTCGGCTCGGATAATAGAGGTGATAGCCCGCAAACGGCGCGCACCAGTCGGCGAGCACGCGGATCAGCCGGCCGTCGGCGATCTCCGACTTGACGAGGTCCTCGGGCAAGTAGGCAAGGCCGAGGCCCGCCAGCACGGCATTCATCCGCAACAGGCCGGTGTTGAACACCAGCTGGCCGTCGACGCGCACCTTCACGGCGCGGCCGCGCTTCTCGAACTCCCAGGCATAGATCCCGCCATAGGTCGGCAGGCGAAGATTGATGCAATTGTGCTCGGTGAGATCCTGCGGCCGCTTCGGCTTGCCCCGTGCGGCGAAATAGGCGGGAGCGCCGACCACGGCCATGCGCATCTCCGGCCCGATCCGCACCGCGATCATGTCCTTGGCGACCTGCTCGCCGAGCCGCACGCCCGCATCGTAGCGTTCGGCGACTATGTCGGTCAGGCCGTAGTCGACGACGAGCTCGACCTTGATGTCGGGATAGCGCGGCAGGAGCTTTGCGAGCGCCGGCCACAGGATGGTCTGTGCCGAATGTTCGCCGGTGGTGATGCGGACGGTGCCGGCCGGCGTCTCGCGCAGCGCGGTCAGCGCCGACAGTTCGGCGTCGATCTCCTCGAAGCGCGGCCCGATATTGCGCAGCAGGCGCTCGCCGGCCTCGGTCGGCGCGACGCTGCGGGTGGTGCGGGTGAGGAGCCGCAGGCCGAGCCGTTCTTCGAGCGCGCGCACCGTGTGGCTGAGTGCCGACTGCGATACGCCGAGCTGGGCCGCGGCGCGGGTAAAACTGCGCTCGCGCGCGACCGCGAGAAAGGTGAGGAGGTCGTTGATATTGGCTCGGGCCATTCATGAGTCCGGATCATGAGTACATGCCGATTTTATCACCTAATCGCTGACCCACATGCGACCTAAATTCGCAGTCGCACAAAAAAGGAGAGCTGCGATGCAGACACGCACATTGGGCAAGAGCGGTCTCGAGGTCTCGGCCCTCGGCCTCGGCTGCATGGGATTGAGCTACGGCTATGGCCCCGCGACGGAGACCTCGCAGGCGATTTCGCTTGTCAGGACCGCCTTCGCGCGCGGCGTGACCTTCTTCGACACCGCCGAGGCCTACGGTCCGTTCGCCAATGAGGAGCTGTTGGGCGAGGCGCTGGCGCCATTTCGCGACAAGGTCGTGATCGCGACCAAGTTCGGCTTCAAGGGCGGCAAGGTCGAGGCCGGCCTCGACAGCCGGCCCGCCAACATAAAGGCGGTCGCCGACGCCGCGCTGAAGCGGCTGAAGACCGACCGCATCGATCTGTTCTACCAGCACCGCGTCGATCCGGAGGTGCCGGTCGAGGACGTTGCGGGCGCGGTGAAGGATTTGATCCGCGACGGCAAGGTCCTGCATTTCGGCATGTCGGAGGCCGGCGCGCAGTCGATCCGTCGCGCCCACGCGGTGCAGCCGGTGGCCGCGCTGCAAAGCGAGTATTCGCTGTGGTGGCGCGAGCCGGAGCAGGAGATCCTGCCGACGTTGGAAGAACTCGGCATCGGCTTCGTTCCCTTCAGCCCGCTCGGCAAGGGCTTTCTGACCGGCGCGATCACCGAGAGCACGACGTTCGACGCGAGCGATTTCCGGAACATCGTACCGCGCTTCTCATCCAGCGCACGAAAGGCCAACCAGACTCTGGTCGAACTGCTCGGCGATATCGCTGCGGCGAAGAAGGTGACGCCGGCGCAGATCGCTCTGGCCTGGCTGCTCGCCCGGAAGCCCTGGATCGTGCCGATTCCCGGCACCACCAAGCTGCACCGGCTCGAGGAGAATGTTGGCGCCGCCGCGGTGGCATTGTCGGAAGCTGATCTCGCTGCCATCGCCGAGGTGCTGGCCAAGGTCGCGGTGCAAGGCGATCGCTATCCCGCGCATCTGCAGGCGCGAGTCGGCCGCTGAGCCCTCGGTCGACGTCCGGTGAGCATTCGCTTACCGGACGTCCTGATCTTGTGTTCTGATTTGAATACGCTTGCGAGCGCTACCAAACCGCGTTCGCGCCACAAGGCCTGGGGAAACACCGGACCGTTAGCGTAATTCCGATAATCAATTTTATTCTCTTTCCGTCCTGCTGCGTTATATGTCGGGCATCCGTCCAAGGGGGCCGGAGCGCAGACCATCGATGCCTGCGTCACCGGCAATGAGCAGGGGGCCCAGCCCGTCGGTATGTTCGAAGTGGTCCTAACGAGACGCAAGCGGTTTGGCTGGCGATGGCAGGTGTGCGACCAGTCCGGCAAGATATTTGCGGACGGGTTCGAGCGCACGCGCCCGTCCGCCAAATATCAGGGCGAGCGCGCGCTGTTCTTCCTGCTGTCGCAAGCCTATCTGAACAACCGGTCCGCGGCCTCCAGCGAGGACTAGCGGGGCGCCCGCGCCTCGACCACGTTGAGCCAGTAGCCCGGATGGAGCGCAGCGCAATCCGGGGCCGCTGTGTCCGCGGGCGAGTACCCCGGATTACGCTTCGCTCCATCCGGGCTACGAGACCTTGCGTTGCCCGACGGGCAAAACACCCAAACACTCGGTCAACCCAGGTCGTCAAAAATATTCCACTTTACCGAAATTCGGAATTGGCGGATAGTGCGCGCACTCCGGCCCGAGGAAGAGGGGCGTATCGCGATCGTCACGACACGCGGGCCGGGCGGCGGTGGACGCAAGCCACATCGGCGCGAAGGCGGTCGCAGGGCGGAGAGCCGTGAGCGACCCGCGTCGCGCACACGACCGGTGTAACTTGCGTACGGCCAAATCGTGTGGTCCTGGCGCCCGGGGTCTGTGCGCCAAGTCCTGTGGTGATGTGCGCTGCCCGACCGGGCACACGCATCAGCCATCCGCAGGGCGACGGGGGCAATAGTGCATCGCTCCCCGGGGAGAGCGCGACATAAGYCGTTCCAACCACTGCGCAGGGAAAGGCCGGGATGTCTCCGGTTGCCCTGTTTCCMGCTGTGCATTGTAGCGCAAATCTACCTTGCGCATAGCGGATCAATAGGAGCCAGCCGGCTCCCGGTCTTCCCTGCGCCCTCTTTCATTTGCGAGGGTGACGCGACGACGCAAAGCTCGGGCGAAGCACGCCGCGAGGATGAACAGCTATGTCTATCGATGAACAACGGTCTCGTGCCCCGGACGCAGCGCAGCGTCTTTTCGACGGTGCGCTGCAGAGCCGGGGCCCACGCGTCGGCGGTTTGCGTGGCCTTCTGGGTCCCGGCTCTGCGCAGCAGCGTAAGAACGCTGCAGCGCGTCCGGGACACGAGAGGGACGCGTGTTGTCTCCCACACTCCGTCATTGCGAGCGGAGCGAAGCAATCCAGAATCTTTCCGCGGAGGGACTCTGGATTGCTTCGCTCCGCTCGCAATGACGGTGTTGATGCAGTAGCGCCAACTATCTCCCCATCGTCGTCCCGGCCTAGTGCGCAATTGCGCACGGGGGGCCGGGACCCATAACCCCAGGGTGTAGTTTGGCGAAGATTGTTCGTTCGGTACTTCTGCCAACCGCGATCGATAGAATCCGAGGTATGGGTCCCGGCCTTCGCCGGGACGACACTGTGTGCTAAACCGGCTTGCCCGTATACGGCATCGATGCCGTGAGCCCGCCGTCCACTGGGAACGCCTGGCCGTTGACATACGACGCCTCGTCGCTGGCCAGGAACAATCCCATCGCGGCGAGTTCGTGCGGCTGGCCGGGGCGCTTGAGCGGATTGAGCTGGCCGATCTTGTCGGCGGTGCCGCGCTCCTTGGCGCGGTCGAAGATCGGCTTGGTCATGCCGGTTTCGATCAGGCCGGGGCAGACCGCGTTGATGCGCACGCCGGTGCCGGTGAGCGAATAGGCGGTGGTCTGCACCAGGGAGATCACGCCGGCCTTGCTCGCGGCATAGGGATGCCCGCTGGCGCCGGCCTTGAGGCCTGCGACGGATGCGGTCAGCACGATCGCGCCGGACTGCTGCTTCACCATGTGCGGCATCGCATGTTTCACCGCGAGGAACGGTCCGATCAGATTGACGCGCAGCACCTCCTGCCAGTGCTCCACGGTCTGCTCGCCGAGCGGGACGAGCCCGCCGGAGACCCCGGCATTGGCCCAGATCACGTCGAGCCGGCCGTGCGTCTTCACCGCCTTGTCGATCACGGCGATGACGTCCGTCTCGGAACCTGCATCCGCCAGCATCGCTTCGGCGATGCCGCCGGCCTTCCTCACCTCCTCGACGGTTTCCTTCACTGCCTCGGTCCGATCGACCGCGATCAGCTTTGCGCCTTCCCGGGTGAACAGCAGCGCAGCCGCGCGGCCGATGCCGCTGCCGGCGCCGGTGATGATGACGGATTTGCCTTGCAGGCGGCCCATGCGTTTCTCCCTTGTGGTGCTCCACGCGACGCTTGCCGCGCGACGGAATTTCAAACAAGATTTCAAACAGTAAAGTGTCTTGAGACACGTTCGCCACTGACGTACAGCGACATGACATGGGATGGAAGGGTTTCGATGGCAGCCGCAGACAAGCCGAATGTGGTCACGACACGGTGGTGGTGGGTCCGTCACGCGCCGGTGCGCAATGACGGCGGCAACATCTACGGGCAGAGCGATCTACCCTGCGACACCAGCGATACCTACGTTTTCAACGCTGTTGCCAAGGTGCTGCCACGCAAGGCGGTCTGGTATTCGAGCAATCTGATGCGCACGCATCAGACGGCCGAAGCGATCTGGGCGGCCGGCTTCCCCCGGCCTGCGTCGATGAAGTGGGAGCCGGACCTCGCCGAGCAGAATCTCGGCCGCTGGCAGGGCATGAACCGCGCCCAGTTCATTGCCAGCCGCCCCGTGGGCACGAGCTGGTTCGCCGACATCAACGAGCCCGCGCCCGGCGGCGAAAGTTTCATGGACCTCTACAACCGCACCCGCCGCACCATCGAGCGGATCAACAATGAGGCGGCCGGGCAGGACGTGATCGCGGTCGCGCATGGCGGCACCATCAAGGCGGCGATCGGTCTCGCGCTCGACGGCCAGCCGGAGCGGGGGCTCGCGTTCGATATCGACAATGTGTCGGTGACGCGGCTCGATCATTTTGCAAGTCCCGAGCGCACGGTCTGGCGATTGCCAATGGTCAACCAGCAGCCATGGATCGCGGATGACGCGCACGCCGCGATGCACCAACTGGCGGGTCCGGAAGTCAAGAAGCTCGCCTGAGCAATTGTCGGGTCGCGCGGACGCGGCGTAAGCTTCGGGCCAATTCAAATCACAATCTGGGAGAGAAACATGACCTTGTTCGACATGAAGGGGAAAGTCGCCGTCATCACCGGCTCGACGCGCGGCATCGGCCTCGCAATCGCCGAGCGCATGGCCGAGCACGGCGCCAAGGTCGTGATCTCCTCGCGCAAGGCCGACGTCTGCGACCAGGTCGCGAAGGGCATCAATGACAGGTTCGGCAAGGGCACGGCGGTAGCGATCGCCGCCAACATCTCGTCGAAGGAGAATCTGCAAAACCTCATCGACGAGAGCAATCGCGCCTTCGGCAAGATCGACGTGCTGGTCTGCAACGCCGCCTCGAACCCGTATTACGGTCCGCTCGCCGGCATCTCCGACGATCAGTTCCGCAAGATTCTCGACAACAACATCGTCGCCAACAATTGGCTGATCTCGATGGTGGTGCCGCAGATGATCGAGCGCAAGGACGGCTCGATCATCATCGTGTCCTCGATCGGAGGCCTCAAGGGCTCGACCATCCTCGGTGCCTACGCCATTTCCAAGGCCGCCGACATGCAGCTCGCGCGCAACCTCGCCTGCGAATACGGCAAGGACAACATCCGCGTGAACTGCATCGCGCCCGGCCTGATCAAGACCGATTTTGCGAAAGCGCTGTGGGACAATCCGGAGAATTTGAAAGCCTCGACCTCGCGCTCACCGCTCTTGCGCATCGGCATCCCCGACGAGATCGCGGGCGCGGCCGTGTTCCTGGGCTCGAAGGCCGGCGACTTCATGACCGGCCAGACCATGGTGATCGACGGCGGCGCGACGATCAGCTGACGCGATAGAGCGTCATCCCGGGGCGCGCTTAGCGCGAACCCGGGATCTCGAGATTCTCAGGTGCGCAATTGCGCACCATAGTTCGGTCCTGCGGACCGCCCCGGAATGACCCTGCGGGTCAATCCACGGCCGCGTAAACCAGATCCCGCACCAGCGTCCGCGTAAAATCGCGCTGGCCCGGGCCCTGGCTCATGAACACCGCGAACAGATCCTCCTTCGGGTCGATCCAGAAGAACGTCCCCGCAATGCCGCTCCAGAAATACTGGCCGACGCTGCCGGGGAAGGGCGCGATGCCGGCTTGCGTGCGCACCGCGAAGCCGAGGCCGAAGCCGTGGCCGGGCGAGAGCAGGGTGCCGTTGGTCACGACGCCGGGCCCGAGGTGATCGGAGGCCATCAGCTCCAGCGTCTTGCGGCCGATGATCCTGGCGCCGTCGAGCGTGCCGCCATTGCGCAGCATCAGCGCGAAGCGGGCATAGTCCATCGTGGTCGAGACCAGCCCGCCACCGCCGGACTCCATCACCGGCTGCTCCAGCATGTTGAAGAGGCCGACCTTGTCGCCGGTCCAGGGATCGGCCGCAAAGGGCTCGGCGAGCCGGCCGGCATTGGCCTCAGCGGTCGAAAAGCCGGTCTCGGCCATCTGGAGCGGGGCAAGGATGCGCTCAGTGAGGTACGCGCCGAGCGACTTGCCGCTGACGATTTCGATGATGCGGCCGAGGATGTCGGTGGAGCGGCTGTAATTGAACTCGTCGCCGGGGTGGCAGACCAGCGGGAAGCTCGCCACCAGGGCCGCGTGCTCGGCATTGGTGATCTTGCGGCTGCGCACCCGGGAGTCCTGGTAGATCTTGTGCACCGGGCCGTCGCCCTGGTGCTCATAGGTCAGACCAGAGGTGTGGCGGAGCAGGTCCTGCACCGTCATCGGCCGTTTGGGTGGCACCAGGTCCAGCTTGCCGCCGCTGACGACGCCGACCTTCTGGCCGGCGAACTCCGGAATGAATTTCGCGACCGCGTCGCTGAGCAGCAGGTAACCGTCCTCGACCAGGGCCATGATGCCGACCGACACGATCGGCTTGGTCATTGAGAAGATCCGGAAGATCGAATCATGGGCCATCGGCGCGGACCCGGTCGGGCTCTGCCGGCCCAGCGCCTCGAACCAGCCGACCTGGCCGCGCCGCGCCACCAGCACGGTTACTCCGGGGATGGTGCACTTGTCGATCTCGCGCTGAAAGGCGTCCGACATCGCCTGGAGGCGGGGCCGCGACAGGCCCAGCGTTTCCGGCTTGGCCTCGGGCAAAGGCGGGGTTTTTGGCGCGGCGGCGCGCGGGGCGGCTGTGGCGGACGCTTGGGCAGTCATGGGCACTCCCGGTTGCTCTTGATTATCGGGAGCGGACTGTGGCCCAGAAGCCGCGGCACAAACAAGCGAAGCCAGCGCGCTTCACCCTTGCAATCCGGCCGCCCCCTGTGCTTGAAAGCGGCCCTGATCCGCGGCGACGCGGGTCCGTAGGAGTGTAGCTCAATTGGTAGAGCACCGGTCTCCAAAACCGGGGGTCGCAGGTTCGAGCCCTGCCACTCCTGCCAGCTAAATCAACCACTTAGATCAGGTTCTGGCGGGACGGGGACGATACGTCCCCTCATCTTGAGCCGTTTTGGCCGGCCGCCGCGATGATAACCCCCAAGCCGAGGTCTAGTGCGCGGAGGTCCGCCTGGCGTCGGCGGGAACCTGGCTGAGATCGACGTCCCGGATAGGGACGCGACGGAGCAGCGAGACGATGGTCCCGCCGAGCTCGAAATAGGTCCGCAGCCGCAGTGCACGGGAAGAGCCCTTCAGCTCCGCGTTCAGGCTCACCGGGACCTGCACGTGGGTGAGGCCGAGCTGCAGCAGCGAGATGAGGGCGCAGATCTGATAGCCGTAGCCGTCGGCCTTGACCGCGATCTGGCGCAGC
Source organism: Bradyrhizobium sp. P5_C12 (assembly GCF_054049735.1). Lineage (NCBI taxonomy): Bacteria > Pseudomonadati > Pseudomonadota > Alphaproteobacteria > Hyphomicrobiales > Nitrobacteraceae > Bradyrhizobium > Bradyrhizobium sp. P5_C12. The sequence goes on along the minus strand of NZ_JBFULU010000004.1, from coordinate 128,406 downwards.
CATTTCACGGGGTAGACGATCATGCTGTGGTAGTCGGACAGCCAGAATCCGAACAGGCAGTTCAGGATGAGCCGCAGCGAATGCGACTGGATCGAGCGGTTGACGGAGCGGTCCGACTGGTTGTCGCGGTAGGTGATGACGATGTCGGCGGCACCCGCCGCCTTGAACATCCTGGCAACGCCCTCGTTCTGAAAGGCGTGATCGCCGGGAATGAGGGTGATGGCATCGAACTTCGCGCGCGACAGGGCGTATTCGAAGCCCGCGCCGACACCCCGCCGCTCGGCGTTATGATGCACGACGATCCGCGGCTCCGCGGCAGCGAACTCGTCCATGATCGCGCCGGTGGCGTCGGTGCTGCCGTCGTCGATCAGGAAAATCTCGAAATCGTCGAGCAGCTCGCGTGCAAGCGGCAGCACGCCGCCGATGGTATCGGCGATCTTGTCCTGCTCGTTCAGCGCCGGAATGACGATCGTAAGCCGTTTAGCTGCCCTGGAAGGTGTCATCGGATACTGCCCCGTTGCCGGCCACTCTTTACTGGTGGATCCCCTGCCGCAACCCTAGGTCATCCGAGCCGGGCGAACAATACGGAACGCCCAGGTCTGGCCTGCGGAACCGGCACGGAACCAGCGATGTGTGTGTTTCGCGCAACTAGTCTGAGAAATCATAGAGACTCGTGTCGCCGATCCCGAAGGCGCGGCGCAACCGCCCGATGCGGTCTGCCAGATCCCGGCCTGCCGCCGTCGGGGCGAAGCGCGCGTCGACCTGTTCGACCAGGCCGCCGTCGACCAGATTCCCGGTTCGCCCCTGGAACAGGTCAGGAACCTGCCGTTCGATAATCTCCGACAGCGGAGCCCTCCGGTCGGGCCGGTCGAGGAGGCCCAGCAGGATGTCCAGCGAAACCGATTTGTAGACTGCGCCAAAAGCGAAAACGTAGGCCATGACGCAAAATCCGAAAATCGACCCGGCGTCCCAGTACTGGAATTGCGGGACGACGAGAATGCCGAGCATCACGCCGAGACCATGCGAGACGATTGCGGCGATCGCGAGCAGAACCACGGGGCCGACCGGCCATGCGAGAGCACGGGACATGAGCTGCAGGGCAGGCGCCAGCAGGGCGAACACAACGACGGCGAAGAGTCCGACGGCAAAGGACATCGTGGCCGCTCACCCAAGTCCCGTCGACAGACGAACCAGTTTGACGAGACGCGCGATCGCCAACCCCTTGGCTGTTGCGACCAGCCGGCCGTCTGCCGTCATCACCATCCCCGCGCCGACCAGGAGTTTCAGGCGATTGTGCGTGAAGGTGCCGAGATCTCCGCCCTGCATGTAGGCCGCGGCCCATTGCTCCAGGGTGAGGGGACGTCCGGCCTGGACGAGTGCCGTGAGCAACGTCAGCGTGAACCCCCAGGCCAGCAGGCTGAACAGGATGTAGCAAAGCATCATCGCCGTCGCCAACAGGAAGAGACCGCCAACCACGTCGTCGAGATGGCGTTGACCGGGAAGCGCGACACAGGCGATCGCGTACAGGGCGATGACGCTGACGCAGCCCAGCCGAAAGCGGCGGCCGGATCCGCCGGTCGCGGCGATGCGCGCGTAGCACAGCAACAGCAGTGGAAACGCGATGCTGAGGCAAATCGCAGCGGCTTGCGCTGGTCCCGGTAGCATGTTCATTGCGGAAAATCGCCCCGGACGCCTCTCAGGCCCAGCCCGAGCGAAAGTCTATAGGAGGTAGTATTTTTCCGGTCAAGGGAGCCCGCCGTCCCGCTCTTGCGGCGGTCACGCGGGCGTGCCAATTCTTGCCGGCGATGCCCTTCCTCTCCCGTCCGAGCATGTCCCCATTGCTGCGCGCGATAGCAATTCTCCTCGTGGTGTTGCTGGCGGCGCATGCGCCGATGCTCCTGAACGACGGCCTCTTCATGGACGACTGGCTGGTGCTCAAGCCGCGTCCGGACTACTTCATCGACATCGATTTCCTGCTGAACGGCGCCGGCCATCCGATCTTCTACAGTTACGACACGTTCGCGAACTGGACGGGCGCCCCCATCGCCGTGATGACATCGCTGGCGTTCGCCGGAATTCTCCTTGGCGCGATGTGTCTGGTGCTGACGGCAACGCGGCTCGGATTGCTCGACCGGGCCGAGGCGGTCGGCTTTGCGCTGATCGTCTGGACCTATCCCGGCTATCAGCTCTGGGCGGGTAAGGCGAACGCGGTCTACGTCTTCAGCTTCGGACTTCTGTTCGTCGGTGCGTGGCTGTTGACGCTCGCCTTCGGCGCCCGCGGCCTGCGGCGTGTGCTGCTTCGTGTGGCCGGCGCGCTCGTGTTCCTTGTGAGCTTCGCGCTCAACTCGACGATCGTGCTCTATGCCTTCGTGGTCCTCGGTCTTTTCGTTGCGATATGGCGGGGCGGGGACGCCGCGCACGGCTTCGTCCGTCGGACATGGCTCGCGGCCTGGCGCTGCGCGCTGCTCTATCCGGAATTGATGGTGTTGCCTCTGGTCTATTGGGGCACGCTCAATATCTGGTTCAAGCGGATCGGCGTGTACGCGCAGCACTATGACGCCCATTTCCCGACGCTCGGCGAATTGGCGAACGGATGGCAGGCATTTTTCGTCACCAGCTATAGGGACGTCCTGGCCCACGCATTCCGGGCGGCGATCGGAGGCCCGGCGCTGTTCATCGTGGCTGCGGTCCTCGTCGGCATCGTCATGCTGCTGTTGCGTCCTGACACGGAGCCCACCGCGTCCAGAAGGGCTACCGCGTTGCTGCTCGTGCTCGCCGTGGTTTTATTCCTCGCATTGTCGTCCCCCTATCTGATCGCCGGCCTGCGGCCTTCTTCGACGCATTTCTACGAGAGCCGTCATCTCCTGATGTTCGGCCTGCCGTCGGCGCTGACGCTTCTTGCATTCAAGCGGCTGGCCGAACGTTCGATCGGCCCCGGCGCCGCCTTTGCGCTCGTGTTCGGTTTGGGAACGACCTTGTCGATCGGCATGCTGTGGACCGACTACGTCTTCATGCAGGCGAGAACGCTGAAGCAGGAGGCTTTGTCGCGCGACCTCGCCAGCCGGGTCCAGCCTGCGGCGACGGTCTATGCGCTCGACGACGGCTTCTTCGATTACCCGTCACGGCATGTGCCGTTCGGCCTGGCCGAGGTCACCGGCATGCTCCGCCTTGCCTGGGGCAACCAGCCCTTCTTCGGATTTGCTCTGCGTGCCGAGCGGCCCAACATCCTCCAGGGAATGGCGGAGGCGCGGACGGCTCCGGGAAGTGCGTTCCATCATTTCGATCCGTCGGGGCCGCAGGCGACGATCTCGTTCCAGCCGGGTCCTGCGGCGGCGGCGAACCAGACGTTGGTGCGGAAGTACTACGCCTGCCGGCTGCTGGCGCGCTGCGATGTTGCAGAGTTTCTGGCTCAACTTGCGCAGGTCACCATCAAGCTGGGCCCGATCGCCGGTATCACGCCCCTCGACGCAAAGAAGGACGGCGCGCCCTAGCCGCCGGCCCGCGGCTTCCAGACCGCTTCTGCAAGCGCGATGTCGGTCAGCGAGTCCTCGCCGGAGGCGAGGGGCTTCCTGCGCTCGATGATGTCCGCGACGAAGGCGTCGGCCTGGCGCCGAAATGCCCAGCTCATCTCAGCTGTCACCCGCGTGCTTTGACCATCGCGGTCGAGAATGAGCTGCGCCTCTTGCTGGGCAAAGGGTGGAGGCAAATCCATGGTCACCGCGCCCCGCTCAAAAGCGATCGTCAGTCCCTCGCGCCAGGCCCCCTCGGACCCGTTCACGAGGTCCAGCGTGCAGGCGATGCCGTCGAAGTCGAGGGTTATGCGCGCGGCTCCCGAGGTCTCGACGGTGCTTTCGGCGACTGTCGGCGACGATCCGAGCACGTAGCGGGCCAGATTGATGATATGGCTGAAGACGTTCAGAAAATTGTCGTAGCCGGGCCGCATCGCGCTTGGCATCCAGTCGGGACCATCCTCCCAGAGCTCGAGCCCGTCCGGCCGGGCTTCGCCAGTCATGACGAAGGCGTCGCGCGATCCACCGGTGCTGCCGCCAAAACACCAGCCGCGCGCGCCGACGATACGTCCGAGCGACCGGTCGGCGCGAATGCGCGCAAGCTCGGCCAGGGCGCGCGCCACGCCGGCGTCGTGTCGCTTCATGTAGCCGATGCCGTAGACGAGGTCCTGCCGCCGCGCAGCCTCGACCAGCAACACCGCCTGCGCGGTTGTGTAGGCCATCGGCTTCTCCGACAGCACGTGCCGCCCGCTGTTCAATGCGTCGAGGACAATCGGCCCCGTCGCCCGACGCTTCGTCACCACGACAACGCCGGACACTTCGCTGTCCGCGAGCAGCTCCCGGTGCGTCCCATAGACGCGCGGGACGCCGAATTTGGCCGCCGCGGCGGCCGCCAGATCCGGCCGGAGATCGGCGATCGCAACGACGCGGCAGGCAGGATTGGCGGCGAAATTGGCGAGGTGGCACATCTGGCCGACCATGCCCGTTCCGATGATGCCAATGCCCGGCCTCACTGGCTACGATCCCTCCTGCGAGGCCTCGAGACGCTTGCGGATGACGAGGAAATGCGCCGGCTGCCCCCAAGTGTTGATGAAGGCCGGATCGGACTGCGTGAGGGCCGTGAGCGTCGCCACGTCCCGCTGCCCGATCGCGCTGAAAATGCGATGGAAGCTGTCGAGTGTCGCGGTGATGGCTTCGATGTCGGCAGCCTCGTCGGCGAGAATCTCCGTCGCGCCGATCGTTTCGCGCAATGCCGCGAGGCTGGCGATCACCCGGGGCAGGCTGTCGCCGAAGGGGGCGTCGACCAGTCGGTCGACATCGAGAACCAGTGCTTCGATCGAGGCCGAGATTGCGTCCACCGCCTCGGCGTTGCCGACCAGATAAAGCTTTCGCCCGCCGAGGAAGCTGAGGCGGCTGCGGCCGAGATGGCGCGTGGCGCGGCGCAGCTTCTCCTCACCGGGCAGCACCTTCTTGTGCCAGTAGACGTCCAGGCTGTCGCGGTAGGACGGCCACGCCGAATGGACGTCGAAGCCCAGCCCATCCGCCGCGCGACACAGGGCCGCCGCGTCGAGGAAGTAGGGGTGCCGGACGAAGGGATTTTCGAGCACGTCCATCAGCCAGGATTCGAAGCTGCGGGTGTGCGGAATGCTGTTCCACTTTGCATCAAACAGCAGCTTCGCCGTTTCGAGCGCCGGACGGCCGGTCAACGCCTTGCCGGCGGCATGGATCGCCTTGAGTGCGAGCTCGAAGAAGCCACCATAGCGCTCGTAATAGGAAACGACGGCGTAGCCGTCGGGATTGAGCAGCCGGTGGAAAATGCCGAGCCACGTCTCAGTCGGCTGTACCGTATAGATGAATCCTTCGGCATCGATGATGTCGAAACGGCGATCGCTGCGAAATCCTTCGACATCGGACAGCGCGAGTGCGCGGAGACGCTCCGTCAGGCCGAAATGCGCGAAATAGGCTTGAATCTTCGGATGCGCATGCCGGTTCGGTTCCGCGAGTGTCATGTTCGCGCCCCAGCCGGCAAACGCCAGGGCGTTCTCGCCGGAATCAGGACCGAATTCGAGGACCTCGGCGTCGCGGAACAGGCGCGGGGGCAGCACCAGCTTGTCCGAAAACAGCTCGCGCCGCTGGCTGGCATAGGCCGCGAGTTCAGCGGCCGACTTGAAATTTCCGAACGTCGGCAGCACGTCCTGACGTTCGTAGTAGTTGAAGAGCTTGTCCTCAGCCATGCCGCGACCCTGCGACCGCCTCGAGACCGTCGAGCTCGCTCCAGATATCGGACGGCGCGAAGATCGAAACGATGTGCAGAGGGCGCTTCAGGTTCTCACGCAGCCGGCTGCTGACCTTCGCCTCGTTTTCCTGGTTCACGGCCAGGAGACAAACGAGCGGCTCAGCGTTGCCGGCGAGCTCGTCCGGGGAACGGATCGGAATGCCGGTACCGGGCAGGAACAATCCCTGGCGCTCCTTCTGGTCGTCGACCGAGAGATCGACGAGGTCCGCCAGCTCATGCGCATTGGTGAAGGTGCAGGCGCGGCAGCCCGCGCCATAGATCGCGATCTCGGTGCCATTAGCACGAGCCTTGGCGAGGATCGGGCGCAGGCGCTCGCCATACTCCCGCGCGCGCTGACCGAATCTCTCGCCGACGCCGGCCGGCGCGGGCGGCACCGTCACCGGGCCTGCGGCACGGCGGGCGGCGATCGCGAGACTGCCGCCGCTGAAATTGTATTTCTTCACGGACACCGCCTCGAAGCCGTGGCGCGCGAGCAGCGCGACCAGAGTCGGCTCGGTGAAGTAGCTGACGTGCTCCTCCCAGAGCACCGAGAGATCGCCTGCCGTCGAACCGGGTGCGAAATCGGGCACGTCGATGAACAGCAGCCCGTCCTCCTTCAGCGCGATCTTCACGCAGGCGAAGAAGTTCTCAAAATCGACGATGTGCTCGAGCACCTGGCGCGATATCACGAGGTCGAACTTGCCGGACTGAGCGACCGCGTCGTGGGCCATCTCCGGACTGAGCATGTCGGCATAGACCTTGATGCCGCGCTCGCGGGCGATCTTGCCCGACACCGGATTGGGCTCGACGCCGACCATGATCTTGGTGCCGCGCTCGCGCAGCCTGTCCATGAACAGGCCGTCGTTGCATCCGATCTCGAACACGGATTGGTGGCTCGAGAATTTCGCGATGGTATCGAGTTCGTCCGGCTGGTGGGGCTCCGGCTTCCAGCTGCTGAAATTGTAGTTGAACTGGCGATACAGGATGTCGGGGTCGATCGGCTTGACGATCTGAGGCAGACCGCAATCGCCGCAGGCGAGCACCTCGAACGGATACCGTTCCTCCTGCTCGTTCCGGCTGTGCCGAAGCCGATGCGCAATCGGCATTTGTCCGAGGTCGATGACCGGTCGCAGGTTGGTCGAATGGCAGAGGCGGCAATGGTCGGTCACGGGCTATTTCTCTTTGCAGGAACAGTTTTGAATCGGCGTCCCGAGCCATTACGGCCCGCAGCTGGTAGCCATTCTACGGCTATATAGGGCCCCCGCGTGCACCTCAATTAATAAGTTAGGTTGCACACTGTCCGCGAGCACCTTGTCCGACAGTCGGACTGGCGAAAACAGTGCCGGTTCGGGGGGCGTGACCATCTCGCGAGGGTCTGGCCGCCGCGAGGGTTCCCGGCCGCCCCTTCGGGCGCTCCCGGGGAGGCGACCGCTATTAACGCCGCCTCGCGTAGAGGGTCAGGTTGCCCTTCGTCTGAACCGGCACAAAGTCCTTCTTGATGCGCTCCACGACCTCGCGGACACGTGGCGATTCGGGCCGGGTCTCGACGATGTTGTCGTAGAACAGCCGGTCCGCGTCGTCCATCGAGGGGCCGATGAAATGCTCGTCGAAGGAGGCGAGCAGCGGCATGAAATAAGCTTTGGGCGCCCGGTGAGCCTGGGCCAGGTAAGCCCAATCCATGAAGGCAATGACGAGGACGCGTTCGCCGGGCTTCGAGCTCTCCTGGATGAACTTGGTTTCCGTCTCCGTGATCCGGCCAAAGTCCTCCTGCCACGTACCGGGAGAGGGGGACGCAAACGGCCATCTCAGGAGGCTTGGATAGTTTGCGTACGATCGCAGGCCATAGGGGTGCGGGTTGAGTCTATCCTGCACAAGCAGCAGGGCAACGAGCGTCGCGGCGGCCGCCACGGCGCCGACGGCTCTCCTGAACGCCGGTTGCCAACTCTTGGAGAACTGATGAGCCCACCAGGCCGCGACGATAGCCAGCGGCAAGGCATTCTGGTGCCAGACCGCGTCAAGCGTTCTGTTGACCCATTTGATCATCAGCGCGATGCCGATCATCGACAGCGCCAACAGGACTCCGGTTACGAACCGGTCGCGCGGAGGATCGGACGCCCGCGACAGTCTGATCGAAGCCCAGCCGACCGTGATGCATCCGACGATCTGGAGCGGCAGATTGTAGAGCATGCTCCACCTCAGCCACCATTTGATCGGCGAGCTTCCCCATCCCGTACCGTAGAGCACGAGCGGGCGGAAGCATTCGATCAGGAACGTCAGGGACAGGGCCCTTGATCCGAACAGCAGCAGGCACAGCAACATTGCGGCGGCAATCGAGGTGACCACGAATATGAGCGCGTTGCGATAGCCTGGAAAACCTCCGGCGATCGCGGCGACAAAGGTGCCTGTCACAAAGAAGAAAAGTCCGATCTCCGTCTGCCAGAGCAGGGAGACCGCGCACATGATCGCCGATGCGATCAGCCATCCGGGGCGCCTGGGGTCGGCGCAGTGCAGGCCGATGGCGAGTGCGAAGACGATCAGCAGGGGAAAACGGGTGGGATAGGCGGACGGCGAGTAGAAGTGATTGGTGGTGGAGAAAGCCAGCACGGCCAGCGCCGTGACGATGCCGATCGCTGCGAGTCTCGACCTGATCAGATACGTCAGAAGAAAATAGGCCTGCACATATACGGCAAGTGTGATCGCGATGTTCAGTCCGACCACTCGCATGGCCGCCGACTTCCAGCCATCTCCCATGATGAAATGAAAGAACCAGCCGAGTGCCGGGCCATAATGTGAATGGTAGTCCAGTCCCGGAACCAGGCCGGGCGCATAGTCGTAGAGCGCCGGCCCGATGAAGTAGCTGACCTTATGCGCCTCGTCGCGCACGACCGAGGTCACGCGCTCGAGGTCCGACGGTATCAACAACAGGGCAAGGAATGCGACCGCAAGCAGATCGGGCAGCCCCACGCGGAAGGGAGTACCAGTCGGAGAGCTCTCCTTCAGAAAAAACGCATCTGCCCGCCGATTCGCTATGACCATTGCGGCCGCGATCGCCAGAAGGACGGCCGCGACTATGAAGCTGCCCCGATCGTTCGCGTAGTAAAGCGCAACGTAGACCAAGCATGCCGTGATCGTGCTCAGCGTCAGCGAGCCCGACGATCGATGCGCAGCATACAAGGCGGCCGCGGCCGCGATCGGCCCGGACAGGAAGAAGGCCCCGTAGAACGCCTTCTTGCAGACGTCGCAGTTCTTCTGGGCTGCGGACAGATCAAATCCGTCGTCGAAATTCCACTGGAAGGCCGGAAGGTAGTCCTTCAACAGCAGTAACGCCACGTAGGCTGCGGCACATCCAACGAGAGCGGCCACAACCGCCCGGGCAGCAGTCGAGAAGTCCTTTGTGTATTGCACTAGATCGTCTCGGCGCGCGCAAGGATCGAAGGAGAGTGGACAGTCATGCCGAAGACGGCAACCAGGCCGAGAATTTCGATCCTCTTCGAAATCACGCCCAGGCCCCGATTGCCCTCGGGGCAATGGATATCGCTCTTACCATCGCAGGATTCACCGGGCAATCCCACGGACCAACTGGCTGAAGCCGGATACCACGGCCAAGATGGCAAATAGCAGCGCGTTGAAACGCCTCTCATTGGCATGCGAAGACCCGGTCGAGTATCGCCGGGTCCGCTCGCCTTCCGCCAGGAGGTGAACGGTGTTTCATCACCTCAAACGGTTCCGTCCCGTAGGCCTGCTGGTAAATCTCTTTCGATTTCGTCCGTAAGGCCGAAATGCCGGTCACAACCTCCGGACTCAGTGTTTGGTCGTCGTCCTTCCACGTCACGATCCAATAGTCCGGTGTCTCGCTATGAGCACCGAACCGCTTTTCCAGTTCGGTTTTTTGAAACAGGTCCGAAAAGCCGTTGAGCCAGAAATCGCAATTCTGCTTCTGGACATAAAAGAGCTTTACGCCGAGCGACCGAAGAGCGGCTTCCGCCGTATCGGCGCTCCCCAGCGCGATTTCCTTGAAGTTGCGTGCAACGTCGCTCTCATAGGTATGGATGATCTTGCCGCGCGTGAGCAGAGGCGAGAAATAGCAGGGCACCATCGCGCGGTAACCGTTCAGGGCGAGGATGCGATCGAATCCCGTTGATCGCTGCAGTTCGAGGCAGCGTTGCCAGGTCGGGGTCACATGGGGCATTTGTTCGAGTGAGCGTCCGGCGACAAAAGCCAGGGCCTCGTTGTGCTTGAGGCTCCTCAACGGAAACCAACTGGTCGTCCATGCGCAGGCGATGAGAAGTGCCAAAAGCGCCGCATTGGGAGCGAAGCGCCCGGCGAACCACGCCGGCGCCCACCGCCGCACCAGGACCACCCCCCAGCAAGCGATTGCGACAGCTGTCAGCGGGAATAGCGCGTTGACGTGAATGGATAGTCTGATCAGGCTCGGAATATTCAGCGTCATGTCCAGAAGCCGGACGCTGGCGACGTAGGCGATAACGATGAAAAGTCCCGCGGGACTGGGCAATGGCTGCGACTGCGAGACGTCGGAGCGATCGGGAAACAGTTTTGAGTCCGCGAAGGCGACTGCACATGCCGTTATCGCGATAAGAAACGCGACCGCCACAACGGACCTTACCTGTTTGAAGAAAGCGAACAGTCCCGCCTTGCTGAGAAAGTCGGTGACCTCCAGCGACTGTGCCATCACGAAGTAATCAAGAATGTCGAGGCTGCCGAATCTGGAGAAACGTTCGACCGACACGACATGCCGGAAAAGCGAGTATGGATTGGTCGCGGGGATTCCGAGATAGAAATAATTGACGGAGAAAGCGAGGACGCATCCCGCGACTGCCCCTAATCCCAGCAATGTACTGGTGATGATGCCCGATCGGTCCCGCTGAAATGCCTTGGTGAGCACGCCCAGCGACGAGATCAGAAAGACAAACGCTGCGTAAAGCGGATATGAGGCGGCGACGGCGAGGGCGCAGATTCCGGCGGCAAACTTGTCCCGGCTCTGGGAAGAGCGAATGACGACCAGCAAAAGATAAACGAAGAACGCGGCCGTCTGAAGGTGATATTTGCCGAACTCCATGACGTGGAGGCCGGGTTCGACGCTTGGCACCGTTCTGGGCCAGGCAAGGCCGAGGATGGCCAACCCGAGTGCGATCGGTATGGCTGCGTGCTCCCAGGAGCGTCCAAGGGCCTTCAACGGCAGAATAATGCGGGCGAGTTCAAAAACGACCGCGCCGATTGCAACGAAGTAGAGAAACGAAATGATCTGAGCGACATGGGGCGGCAGAAACGTCGCCAGCAGCAGGTGCAGCCCGTTCCCGTGGCCGATCTCGAAGTCCGAAAAGATGGGATTGTCAGCCGCGAGCCAGATGCTGTGATTTCTCGCGACTTCGGCAAGATAGGGTGCGTAGAGCTGCGGAACGTCGCTTGAGACGACGTCAGGCATCACGGCGCGATCAAAGAAAACCGTCAGCAGAAGTGAAAGACCGAGCAGCGACATCGCGACCATCGAGAAGCTCGCCGCGCGCTTGTGCGGCATCTTGAAGTTGCGGATGTCCCAGACGAGAACTGCGAGCGCAAGCCCGAGCACGATTTGCGGATAAAGGATCGAAAGGGCGCCGAACCCAAATCCCATCAACATGAGCGCCGCGGCGCCAACAAAGAATTCGTCGACGCGCTGAGTGGGTTCACGCTTGATGAGCGAGAACGTCAGGCGTCCGGTCGCCATGACAAGCCAGCCGAGATAGGGCGTCAGGACGATCCAGGCCACGACATAAAATCGCGTTGTCCAGCCCCCATCGAATATCAATGCTCGGTAAGTGCCGGGTCGGTTCAGGCACCAGATCGAAAGCGCGGCCGGCGCGCAGACGAGGACGCGCCACCACAACGCCTCGACAACAGCGTGTAGGGATTTCATCCGTGTCATGGCTGATCTGTCATCGCTAAATCGGCGCGGTGTCGACCCGTTCGGCAATGGCCCGCGCTTTGTCCGGGCTGAAGTTGGCGCGCTCCGGTGCGACCAGCCATACCAGGCCGCCGAACAGTCCGACGATCAGGGCACCAAGACCCAGCAAAACCGATATCGCGAGCGCCTTGTCGGATGCGATCCCGCCGAGGCCGAGCGCGGCAACCATCGCACCTTCCCGCACGCCCCACCCTCCGATCGAGATGGGGACCGCGGACGACAGGATGACAAGTGGAACCAGAACGAATGCGTCTAGCGCCGAGAGTTTCGCTTCCATTCCGATCGCGAGGACATAGCAGGCCGCGACGGTGATCAGATGGATGATGACGGCGGACGCGATCAACATTCCGCGGCCTTCAGCCGCGAGCAACGGGGCCCTGACGAGCATCGCGAATTGAAAGACCCTGCCCGGCAGGGCCGCGATCGCGCGGGGCGACCACCGATCCAGCGTGACCAGGGCGATTGTGCCGAAGCACCCGGCTGCAATGACGCCTATGATGGCGAAAAGGAGCGAGCTCTCGCCGACGCGCGCGAGCAGGAACGGCATTCCTGCCAGTATCACGAGACCGAGACCCAGCAGCCCGACGAAGCGATCGGCCACGATGCTGCTGAGAGTTTGCGACCATTGCACGCCATGCCGCCGCAACATCCAGATGCGAACCGCGTCACCGCCCGCGGGCAGCACTTGATTGAAAAAGGTGCTGACAATGAGAATGCGCCACCCCGCCAACCAAGCCAGGGACACGCTCATGGCGCGGAGGATCAGGATCCAGCGGTGACAGAGCACGAAGGTCTGGGCGAACAACAGCAACACTGCAAGCGCCAGCATCTCCAATTTGACGGCGAGAAGATCGGCCTTCAGGGACGACAGGTCCTGGCCACGCAACAGCAATACGAGGATCCCGATCGAGACAGCGAACTTGACCAGGGTAACCAGTGCTTTGGCAGACTGCTTCATCGGCTAATTTCGTCCTCGAGCAGTCACGGCGGGATAGTCGAGCAGCGATGTCGGTCGAAGTCTATTGTCTCGCCACATGCTCCGCGGCGAGCGCACCAGTCCTTGTGACGTAGTTCTGGACCGCGGCAACGTCGCTGCCGTCGGGCGCCCAGTCCGGAAATGAGGTGCGGGAGGGATCGAACGGGCCGGCGGTGGTTTCGTGAAACACCAGCCATTCCGAGGTGATCAGGATCGAGTGGAACACCTGCTCGGGCATCCGGTAGTAGCAGCGCTTGCCCTGGCCGTAAGGCGCCATTTCGAGCACGTCGCGAATCCGGCCGTCATCCTCGAAGATCACCACCTGCGCGGTGCCCTCGATGACGTGGAACGACTCCGGCTTGCCGAAATGCTTGTGGGGCCGCACGTAGGCTTCGCGATGATGCACGATCAGCATCTCGTGCAGGCCGGACGAGGGATCAGGATGCGTGCACAGCCGGCTGCGCAGGCGTGGGTTGCCGACGGCGATGCGTTTCAGTTCCGCGATCGTGGCGTCGTCCGCTGTGACGATGGCATCGTCCGAATAATAGACTTCGGGATTTTGTGCCCGCAGCGACGTTGGGCGCCGCCGGTCGCCTGCGTCATTCGAAGAAGATGAAGCCATGGTCGCCCCGGTAGCCGCATTTGTCGTAGATCCACGCCCATGTTTCCGGGCCGTGGAAGCTCAGGCAGGTGAGCTGCCAGTAGAGGAGATTCGCCTTCTCGCGTTCGTTGCGGAACGATTCCACCATCAAATATTTCGAGGTGCCACGCCCGACGCGCTCGATCTCCGAAACCGCGCGGAAGACGTCCTCGAGCGGAAGATTGTGCAACACGCCGAGCGACACCACGAGGTCGAAGCTGTGGTCGGGGTAGGGAAGCTCGGTGGCGCTGCCGACCTTCAGCTGCGGCCGCACCTCGTCCTTGGCGTTGGCGATGCCATATTCGGAGATGTCGATGCCGGCGATCGTGAGGCCGGGCACGAGCTGGGCGAATTCGTAGAGCAGATAGCCCTTGCCGCAGCCGACGTCGAGCACGCTCRTCCCGGGCTTGATGCCGTAGCGGTCGATCAGGGTCTGGGCGAGCGGGCGCCAGCGTCCGTCATAGCGATAGCCGCCATAGCCGTAGCGCCTGTCCCCGTCCCAATAATCGTGTCCCCATTGGCGAGCGACGGCGGCGGATTCCGCCTTGTCATGCTCGACCACGCGCTGAACGTAGTTCCGCTTGGTCGATGCGTGCATCGGCTGGAGCAGGTTGATCTCGGTCATGGTCCCCAACCGGTCCGCGGCATCGTCACAGGATGGTCGCGTATTTATTGACGAGCAGGATGTCCTCGACCGCCTGGATGCCCTCGCGCGAGGACAGCGTGATCTCCTCGACGGCCGCGTGCAGATCGCAGCCCTCGCGCAGCACGCGGTCGTAGATCTCCCGCCGCCGCGCCTCGTCGGGCGGCAGCATGAAGATGCTGTAGAGGATCAGGCCATTCAGCCGCGGCAGCTCGTCCAGGATGTCCTCGAGCACCATGTAGCTGCCGGGCATGATGTGCTCGACGGCGCTGAGCAGATATTGCAGGTTCTTGCGCCGCGCGTAGTCGCGGATCACGATGTTCTGGACGTGCTGCGGGGTCCGGCTGCCGTTCAGCGGCCGCGCGCCGATATAGCCGCGATGGCCGGCTCGCTCAGCCATGGAAGCCTCCCGGCAGCTTGTATTGCATGCCGACGCGCGTCGCCGGACGCAGCAGGATCGGTTCGAAGAATTCGCCGAAGCGCTTGTCCGCGTAAGGCGACATGATGCTCTTGAAGCGGCAGTTCATGCTCCAGCGCGTGCCGGGCTCCTCGTTGACGCGATTGCCGTGCATCAGGGTCTGGTTGAACAGCATCACGTGACCGTAGGGAATCTCGATGAAGGTCGCGTGCGGCTTGATCGTCTTGTACAGCTCCTCGGCGCTGCGCAGGCTGGCCATCCGGTCCTGCATGTCGCCGTTCAAGGACGGCGGCAGCAGATACATCGCCTTGGTGCGATGGACGTCCACCAGCGGTACCCACACCACGACCTCGAACGGGGAGTCGCCCGACCAGACGTCGGAATGGGTGGCGAGCAGCGAGGAATCGTCACCGGGCATCTGGATGCTGAGATTGACGCGGCGCTGCATGCAGAGCTCGTTGCCGACGATGGTCTCGATCGTCGAGCGCGCCAGGCGGAAATAGGTCGGACGAAACCAGGGCTCGGCGTTGAGGCCGTTGAAGACGTGCAGCCGCAGGCCGTTGAGATCGTCGACGCTCACGCGCGTATGGACGCTGTCGAGCATCGCATAGGGATCGTTGCTGTGCGGCAGCTTCAGATAGTCGGCCGCAAGTTCTGCGGCGCGCCGCTGGATTCGGTCGAGCCCTGCGCGGTCATCGGCCGGCGTCGTGACGAAGCCGTTATCGATGAAGCGCTGCGCCAGCGCCTGCTCGTCGGCCTGGAGGAAGTCCGTATCCATCATGCAAAATACTCCCGGGCGGTCGCGCAAATATAGCTGATATCGGCGGCCGAGAGGAACTGGTTGATCGGGAGCGTGAGGATCTGATCCGCCTGCCGCTCGGTCACCGGAAACGCGCCGCGTCCGTGACCCAGATGCGCCGCTGCCGGCTGCAGGTGGATCGGAATCGGATAGTGGATCGCGGTCTCGATCCCCTTGTCGGCAAGATATTTCTGGAAGTCGTTGCGGCGGTCGGTTTGCACGACGAAGGTGTGGAAGGTATTGAACTCGATATTGCGGCAGGGCGGAACGAACAGGGGGAGCCCCGCAAGCTCGGCGCGGTATTGCGCGGCGTTGCGCCGCCGGCGCTCGATCACCGAGGGCAGGTTGCGCAGGCGGATGCGAAGCAGTTCGGCCTGCAGCGTGTCGAGGCGTGAAACCATGCCCCATTCCTGGACGTCGCTGCGGTTGATCAGGCCGTGATTTCGCAGGCGACGGATTCTTGCGGCGAGTTCGCCGTCGGCCGTGACGATGAAGCCCGCATCGCCCGCGGCATTGAGATTCTTCAGCGGGTGAGCGGAGAAGCAGCCGAACGTTCCGATGGTCCCGCTCATCCGTCCGTCGTAGGTCGAGCCCACCGCCTGCGCGCTGTCCTCGATCACCGCAAGACCATGCTTTGCGGCGATCGCCATCAACGGGTTCATGTCGGCCATGCGTCCGGTCAAGTGCACCGGCATGATCGCCTTCGTCCGCGGGGTGACGGCGGCCTCGACGGCGGCCGGATCGATGTTCTGGTCCGGCAGCACGTCCGCAAAAATCGGCGTGGCGCCGACGGCGACGACCGCCGCCGTCGATGCCACGAATGAATTCGGCGGGGTGATGACCTCGTCGCCGGGGCCGATGTTGAGCGCCCTCATGGCGAGGATCAGCGCATCGGTGCCGGAATTCAGCGTCACGACGTGCGGTGAGCCGAGATAGGCGGACAATTCCTCTTCAAGCTTTGCGACCGCCGCCCCGCCGATGAAGTCGCCGCGCTGGAACACGCCCTCGACTGCCTGCATGATGTCGCCGCGCTCTTCCTCGAATTGCGCGGGAAGATTGACGTAACCGATGCGCCGGCGACCGGTGTCAGCGTCCATGGCAAAACTTCCGAACGGTCTCGATGACGCGGTCCTGCTGGGCGCGCGCCAGATGCTGATCCACGGGGAAGCTGATGACTTCCTTGGCATGGCGGTCGGTGACCGGGAAGGTTCCCGGGGCGTAACCGAGGTGCTTGAGGCCTTCCTGCTGATACAGCGGGATCGGATAGTGAATCTTCGCCTCGATGCCGTTGTCCAGGCAGTATTGGTAGAGCTCGTCGCGGCGTTCGGCGAACACCATGTAGAGGTGATAGACGTGCTTCACGTTGGGCCGGCGCGGCGGAACGCGCAGGCCGGGCAGGCCGGCAAGGCCTGCGTCGTAATAGGCCGCATTCTCGATTCGGCGCCGCGTGATCTCGCTGGTCTGGCCGATCAGCCAGTTGCCGACCACCGCCTGGAGCGAATCGAGTCGCGAGTTGCAGCCGAGGATCGCGATCTCGTCGCGGTTCTTCATGCCGTGATTGCGGATCAGGCGGAGCTTCTCGTTCATGCCGTCGTCATTGGTGACGACGACGCCGGCGTCGCCCCAGACGTTCAGGTTCTTGAGCGGATGCAGCGAGAAGCCGGCGGCGATGCCATGGGTGCCGGAGCGCTTGCCGGCGAACTCCGACAGGATGCCCTGGCAGGCATCCTCGACGACGGGAATGTTGTGGCGCTGGGCGATCGCCATCAGCTTGCCCATGTCGGTGACTTCGCCGGTCAGCTGAACCGGCATGATCGCCTTCGTCTTCTTCGTGATCGCGGCCTCGACCTGGTCGACGTTCATGCAGAACGAATCGTCGCAGTCGACCAGCACCGGCGTTGCGCCGGTCTCGGCGATGGCGCCGACGGTGGCGATGAAGGTGTTGGCGGCGGTGATGACTTCGTCGCCATGGCCGATGCCGAGTGCCTTGAGCGGCAGCTTGAGCGCGTCTGTGCCCGATCCCACGCCGATCGCGTGACGCACGCCGATCAGCTCGGCAAAGCGCCGCTCAAATTCGGCAACGGGCTTGCCAAGGGTGAAGTCGCCGGTTGCCACCAGGCGGCCGATCTCGGCCAGGATCGGGGCAGGGTCGGAGAATTGCTCGAGCAGATAGGAATATCGAACGTCGTACATGTGACCCGTCAGGTGGAATGAAGTTGAGGGGAGGAGGTGTGGGAGGCGGCGAGCGCGTGCTCGATCGAGCTCGCAATGGCGTTCGGCGCAAGTCCGTGCTTCTTGAGCAGCGAATCCTGCGAGCCGTAATTGTGCATGAAGCGGTCCGGCAACGACAACCGCAGCATCGCGGGCAGGCCTGATCCGAGCTTGTCGATCAACGCCTCCGCGACCGCGCTGCCGAGCCCACCCGAGGGCACGTGCTCTTCCAGCGTCACCAGCAGCCGGGTCCCGCGGGCTGCTTGCAGCAGGGCCTCGGTGTCGAGCGGCTTCACCGTATGCATGTGCAGGATGCCGGCGCGAATGCCTTGCGCCGCCAGCAGGTCGGCCGCAGCGAGTGCGCGCTGAAGCATGATGCCGGTGGTGACAATCACGACGTCGCCGGGCGGCCGCATGAGGATGGCCTTGCCGATCTCAAAGCCGTGCTCGGCCTTGGAAACGACCGCGTCGCCACCCTTGCCCAGCCGGACGTAGATCGGTCCCTTCCAGTCCAGCGTCTGCTCCATCATGCGCGCCGCCTCGTCGGCATCGCACGGGCAGATCACCGTCATGTTCGGCAGCGCCCGCATGATCGCGATGTCCTCGATCGCCTGGTGGGTGGGGCCGAGCGGCGCATAGACGAGGCCGCCGCCATTGGCGATCAGCCGCACCGGCAGATTGTGCAGGCAAAGGTCGACGGCGACCTGCTCGTAGCAGCGGCGCGTCAGGAATGTCGCGATGGTGTTGACGTAGGGCACGAAGCCTTCCATCGCCAGACCAGCCGACATGCCGATGATGTGCGCTTCCGAAATGCCCTCGATCAGATGGCGCTTCGGAAACTCCTTGCTCATCGCGCGCAAGGTGCCCGCGCCGGGATCGGAGCCGATGTAAAGCACACGCTCGTCGCGCGCGGCGAGCTTGTGGACCATGTTCATGGCGGTGTTGCGCATGGGGAGCCGATCAAAAATCGCCGACGGCGACGCGAATGGCGTCGAGCTCGCTGTCGGTCAGCTTGTTCTTGTGATGCCAATCGGCGTTGGATTCCGCGGCCGGCAGACCCTTGCCCTTGACGGTATGGCAGATGATGGCCGCGGGTTTCCCCGGCACGAGCGGGAGTTGCTTCAGGACGGTGCGCAGGGCGCCGACGTCGTGGCCGTTGATCTCCTGCACCGCAAAGCCGAAGCTGCGCCATTTGTCTGCGAGCGGCTCCAGCGGCAGCACGTAGTCGGTGGGTCCGTAGCTCTGGAGCTTGTTGTAGTCGATCAGCGCGATCAGATTGTCGAGCCCGTGCTTGGCCGCGCCCATGGCGGCCTCCCACACCGAGCCCTCGTTGATCTCGCCGTCGCCGAGCAGGACGAAAGTCCGGTAGGCGCGCTCGCGCATGCGCGCGGCGAGCGCAAGGCCGACGCCGATGGACAGGCCGTGTCCGAGCGCGCCGGTCGAGGCCTCGACGCCCGGCACCATTCCGTATTCGGGGTGTCCGCCCAGGATGCTGTCGGACCCGCAAAAACCGTCGAGCTCCGACAGCGGGAAGAAGCCGCGATCGGCGAGCAGCGCGTAGAGCGCCAGGCAGCCGTGCCCCTTGCTGAGGATCGCGCGGTCGCGCTCGGGATCGCGCGGGTTCTGCGGGTCGATCCGCAGCACGTCATCGTAGAGCACGCGGACCATCTCGATCAGCGACAGGGCCGGACCGACATGTCCGCGTCCCGCCGAACGGACGGATCCGAGCACCAGGCGGCGCAGGTAAAGGCTGCGCTCGTCGAGCGTGCAGGTGAGGGCGGCTTCAGCGTGGGGTGAGATCTGGATCACGTTGGCAAATCGTTTGATGGAGCCGGCGGGCTTTGTCGAGCTGACCGGCGAGGCGGACCGTCAGGTCGCCACCTTGCGCAGCCAAGGCGCGCCGGGAGCGGCTTTCCGGCAAATAGGCATTCAGGACAATCAGGCACCAAATCGCCCCAAACAGAGGATACAGTACGTCAAGGCGGATCGCAAACGCGTCATCCCTAGCCGCGAAGGCTTGTGTGAGGCGTTCGGTCAACTGATTTGCCTTGGCTTCGGGCAGATTGCTACCGGGGTGCATCGCGGTGTCGGACACCAGCTTGACCGGATCGTCCCAGCCGAAATATTCGAAATCGATGAAGCGCAGCCGGCCGTCTTCGCCGCGCAGCGCGTTGTGCAGCCCGAAATCCGACGGGCTCAATGCCCGATGCGCGGGCGCAAGATCCGCCCCGGGATCCCGGCCGAGTTCCGCATAGCGCCGGCGGAGCTGCCGAATCGCGATTGCCGTGCTGGGAACCAGGCTGCCGTCCAGGAATTCGCGCAGGTCCGGATGATCCTCCGCGGCTCGCCGCAGTCCGTTCAGCCGCTGCTCGTACTGCGCGACCGCTTCGTCGGGCGAGAAAATGGCGGCCGACGCGCTGCGCAAATCCCGCGCACCCGCGGCGTCGCGCAGCCTCTGGAGATCGATCAGGAAATCGGCCAGCTGGTCGGCATCGTCCGCCTGGGGCCGCAGGACGGCCGCTTCGCCATCGAACCACTGATACAGCGCGCACTGCGCATCCGCGTCCTTCGCAATCGGCCGCGGTGTCGACGTGATGGCATGGCGCGACAGAAACGACAGGGCGTCGTATTCCTGATTCAGCCGATCGCGCCCGTCGGACGGATAATGCTTCAGGGCGAGGGCGGGGCCCTCCGCCATCGCCAGACGAAAGACCCTGTTGTTGCCGCCGGCGCGCGCCGGCTGGACGCCCACGACGCGCGCGCCGGACAGGCGGGCGCCGATCGCCATCGCATCCTGGGCGCTGACGTCGGGCTCGCTCATTGCGCAAACACCTCGCGGCGAATATCGGCCCAGGTTGCCATGGGCTCGCAGTGGCCGGGGTGGGGAGGCTGCGAACGCGTGAACAGGATCGATCGCGTGGCCTTCGGAAAATGCGGCTGCTCGAACACCTCGACGAGATCGTCGATGAACACATCGAGCTTCAGGCTTGCGAGCCGTTCGACCTTGGCCGCAAGCGTGTCCTCGAAATAGATGTCGTCGTCGGCGAGCGCCGCATCCTCGGCGCCGATCAACCTTGCATCCCTCAGCCAGCCTCTCGCGGCGTCGCGGAGGTCGACCCGGTCCGGATCCTGATGACCGTACCGGGTCTTGTGGCTGACGATGCAGATCTTCGAGCCGGCCTGCCGGCCTGCCGCCAGGAACTCCCGCACGCCCGGATAGATCTCGGCGCCGCCAATTCCCTTGCCATAGACGAAACCCTGAAGGCCCTGCCATGCGGACTCGCCGCCGGGGAGGGACCGGAGATGGTTCCGTACGTCCGTCTTCAGCCCGGCCCATCCGTCGGGCAGCAGCCCGCGCTGACGCGCGACGGCGGCAAAGACCTTGTCGTAGCAGATGATCGTGTTGTCGAAATCGATGCCGATCCGCACGCCGCTCACTTCAGGCTGATGTTCTGCATCATCTTGATATTGAAGTACCTGGGGTCGTTGAGCGAGTCCGGCAGGCGGCCGGCCTTGAAGGCGTCCACCAGTCCGGACACGGCCTGCTCGATCGTGTGCGTCGGCGCGAATCCGAGCTCGCGGCGGATCTTCTCCGAGGAGACGTGATAGGAGCGCAGATCGTCGGTCGGCTCGACCACGACGTCGACATTGCTGCCGACCACCGACTTGACGATATCGGCGATCTTCATCAGCGAATGGTTTTCGTAGCCGATATTGTAGGTCTTGCCGTCGATCTTGGCATCGTCCTGCTGAAGCAGGAACAGATAGGCCGCGGACATGTCCTGGATGTGCAGATTGGGCCGCCGCTGGGAGCCGCCGAACACGCGAATGCGGCCGGTGTTGACCGCGAGGTTGGTCAGGATGTTGACGACGACGTCGAGCCGCTGCCGCGGTGCGTAGCCGCAGACGGTGGCGGGACGAACGGTGCAAGCTACGAAACCCGACGCAGCCTCCTCGGCGAGGTCGATCTCGCACATCGCCTTGAACTTCGAGTAGTCCGTGAGCGGCTCGCAGGACAGCTCCTCGGTCACCTCGGCCTCGTCCTTGATGCCGTAGACGCTCGACGAGGACGCGTAGATGAAGCGCTTGATGCCGGCCTTCTTGGAGGCGCGCACCATCGGACGGAAGCAGTCGTAGTTGATGGACTTGCCGAGCGTCGGATCCAGCTCGAACGAGGGGTCGTTGGAGATGCAGGCGAGGTGGATCACCGCGTTGTTGCCGCGCAGGGCCTCGTTGATTGCGGCTTCGTCGCGGATGTCGCCCTTGATCAGGCGAAGGTTCGGATTGTTGCGAACTGCATCGAAGACCGATTCGCCATACATGAACAGGTCGAGCACGGTGACCTTGTGGCCCGCTGCCAGCAACTGGGGAACCAGCACGCTGCCGACATAGCCGGCGCCACCGGTGACCATCACGTTCCATTTCTGATCAATCACTGTCGTTCTCCAGAATTCTTCCTGTGCACTATTTCAGCAGCGCGGTGACAAACTTGACCAGCGGGGCCTTTTCGACCGAGTTGCGGTGACCGACGATGCCGACCTTGATCGCGCCCGCCGCGTTGCCGATGAAGGCGACGTCCTCGATATTGCCGCCGGCGGCAACCAGCGGCGCCGTGATCGTCAGGAAGGCATCGCCGGCGCCGACGGTGTCGACGACGGTCTTGGTGAAGGCGGGCACGCGCGCGACGCCGGTCTTCGACGAGAAGGGGTAGCAGCCGAAGGAGCCGTGCGTGATGATCATGTTGTCGCAGTCGATCTTGCCGTGCAGGCTGGTCTCGATCACCGACGCGATGTCGCTGAACTTGTCGGTGGCGGCCAGCCGCGCTTCCGGCGCGTCGATGCAGATGTAGTCCGCCCGCGGATACTTCGTGATCAGATTGTAGCCGTGGTTTCCGCTGTTGCTCTGGGCGTTGATCGCCAGGAACTTGGAGTTGCCGATCAGGGCATCGATCGTGCTCGGAGCGATCATCCCGTGGCCGAAATCGGTGACGATCACCACATCCCCGGCGCGAACGCGCTCGGCGGTGATGCGGTCGATCTCCTTGCGCTCGGCCTCGTCGAGCGGCGTGTCGTCCATGGTGTAGACTTCGAAGAGCTTGTGCAGATATCCCAGCTCGACGTACCGCAATTTGCGGGTCGTCGGGCGGCCCTGAATGCGGATCGGCGTGAGCCTGACATTCGGGCGGACATGCGCACGGATGAACTCTTCCGGGTAGTCCTTGCCACCCAGCGTCGTGACGATCTCCACCGACTTGCAGAAGCTCGCCACGTGATTGGCCGCGGCAATGACGCCGCCGGCAAATTGCTCGCCATTCTTGAACAGAGTGGCGACGATGTTTTCCTTCGAAGCCTTTCCGAGCGCGGTGACGTACTGGTATTCGTCGATGATGGTGTCGCCGACCAGCACCACGTGCATGTCCTGGATCTTGTCGATCAGCTTCAGCAGGCGTTCGGCGCCACCGCTTTCGCGCACCTTCTGGAGGTAGTCGCGCAGAGGGGGATCGTAGATGTCGAAGTAGCGGTTCATCAGCGACGACGAGCTGAAGGTCACGTCGCGCGTGAAGACGATGCGGCCGCCATGGCGTTCGACGGCCTCTCGCTCGGTGGCGATCTTGCCGGTGACGTCATCGTCGGGGTTTTCGTAGTCCGAGCCCTTCACGTAGATGTCGGGGCGCACGGTATCGAGGATCGGCTCGGCGCTCGAGGTCTGGTTGATGCCGACCCAGTCGACCGTGCCGAGCGCGGCCAGCATCTCGGCGCGCATGTTCTCCGGGAAGATCGGCCGCCCCGGGCCCTTGTTGACGAAACGGTCGGCGGTGACGGTCACGATGACCACGTCGGCCTCGTTGCGCGCCGCCAGGATGTGCCGAACGTGGCCGAGATGCACCAGATCGAACACGCCGTGGCACAGCGCAACGGTGCGGCCCGCGTCCTGCGCGGCCCGCGCGATCGCGCCGAGTTCCTCGATCGTCTTGATCTTCTCGTGCGGTGCCGGATGGACAGCCGACTTGTCTGTCGAAGTATTACCCATGTGTATTATACCCAAAGCGCCGGCCGACCTCGGCCGGCCGGCGCGGAATTGATCGACTCGCGGCAACGATATCCGGCGAACCTGTTCAGTGGCTTGCCTTCTGCGGCGTGCCGGCCGCCGCGTCGTCCGCGTCACCTAGATATTTGAACCAGTCCTTGGTGGCGTCGGCAATCTTGTCCACCGTCCACAGGGGTGCGTCCTTGTACTGGTCCATCGATTTCAGCATCGTCGCGACGCCGTCCTCGAATTTCACCTTCGGCGTCCATTTCAGGACCCGCTTGATCTTGGTGATGTCGGCGTAGGTGCAGTCGGGCTCGCCGGGGCGCTTGGGAATGTGGACCTTGTCGCCGCCGAGAAGCTCGACCAGCCGGTTGACGCTGTAGGTATTGTCCGAGCCGACGTTGAATATCTCGTGGGAAACCTCGGAGCGTGCGGCGGTCACGAAGGCATCGGCGACATCGCTGACGAAGGTGAAATCGCGGGTCTGTTCTCCGTCGCCGACCACCGTGAAGGGCTTGCCGGCGAGCTTCTGCGCCATGAAGACGCCGAACACGGCGCCGTAGGTGCCCGTGGTGCGATGGCGCGGCCCGAATACGTTGAACAGGCGGAGCGCCACGGCCGGAAGCTTGTAGACCTGGCACCAGTGCATGACGCACTGCTCGCCGAGATTCTTGGTGAGGGCGTAGGGATACATCGGCCGAATCTCGGCGCTCTCCGGTGTCGGGTAGACGTCGGGAATGCCGTAGCAGGACGATGATGCCGCATACACGAAGCGGCGGACGCCCGCCTGCCGCGCCGCCTCGAGAACGTTGACCGTGCCGTCGACATTGGCGCGATGGTACGGGATCGGCGATTCGATCGAGGGGACGATGTCGGCCAGCGCCGCGAGATGGAAAACCCAGTCGATGCCGTCGAAATGCGGCCTGATCGATTCGAGCTCGGTGACGTCGGCCCGCACGACCTTCAGCCGGCTCGAACCGGCGTGCGACGACAGATTCTCGGGACGCCCGATGACGAAATTGTCGAGCGCGATGACTTCGTGGCCGTCGTCGAGGAGACGATCGACCAGGTGACTTCCAATAAAACCGGCGCCGCCAGTAACGATGCATTTCATGGGGAACATCCGTGACGCGAATGCCCAGCGAAACAGGCTCGCCAATGTTGAGTGAAACCCGAAAGCCGACTATCAGCCGCCCGCAAACTTTGCAAGTATTATACCTTTGCAATCCCTAGTAATAGCCGGTATCAGGGCGACATGTTGCAATCGAGCCGCCAGCCCATGCCTGCCGAGTCCGTCGATCCCGATCACAAGGCCTTCCTCGACGATTACGTCGGTCGCCTCCATCGCGCGACCGCGATAGACGACGGTATTTTTGCGGGGATCTCCGCCACCCGTGCGACCTGGTTGCGGACGCGCGAGCAGGGCGGTCGCGTTATCTTCATCGGCAATGGTGGCTCGGCCGGCATCGCCTCGCATCTGGCGATCGATCTGGCGAAGAACGCATCGGTGCCTGCGCTGTGCTTCAGCGATGCAAGCATGATGTCGTGCCTCGCCAACGACTACGGTTTCGAGGACTGGATCGCGCACGCCGTGCGGCTGAACGCCCGCGCCGGCGACTGTCTCGTTGCGATCAGTTCGTCGGGGCGCTCGAAGAACATTCTCAATGCGGTCGCGCAGGCGCGGACGATGAAGCTCGATGTGATTACGCTGTCGGGCATGAATGCGGAGAATCCCCTGCGTAATCTCGGCGACGTCAATTTCTGGGTGGACAGCCGCAGCTACAACATTGTCGAGACCACGCACCAGTTCTGGATGATGGCCGCGATCGACCTCGTCATCGGTCGCGCGGAATACCCGGCGTCCTGAGGCGGGTATCGGATGCAGTCGCGGTTTAAACAGACAGCTCTGTTTTCGGTGAAGCTGCTGCTGTCGATCGCGGTGCTGGTCTATATCGCGCGCGGCCTCGATCTGGGCCGGTTGCGGGCTCATCTCGTCTCCGTCGACCCGTTCCTGTTCGTTCTCGCGCTGGCGCTGATCTTCTTTCAGACCTTCGTGCTCAACGGCCGGTGGGAGCTGATCATGCGCGCGCTCGGCGTGTCGCTGGACTGGTTCGCCGGCTGGCGGATCCTCATGATCAGCCTCTGGTTCAACCAGGTGCTGCCGTCGTCGGTCGGCGGCGACGCGGTCCGGATGTGGCTGCTGCGGCAGCGCGGCGTGCAGTGGCCGGAGGCGGTCAAAGGGGTTGCGGCGGACCGTTTCACGGCGTTGATCGGGCTGGTCGTGCTGATGGTGGCCGGATTGCCGTTCCTGATGTCACGCGTGTCCGATCAGGCCGCGATCCTGGCCATCGGCGGGCTGACGCTGGCGGGCGTCGCCGGCACCGTGGTCCTGTTGACACTCGATCGTCTGCCGAAGCGCCTCATCGCGCCTCCCGCGATCGCAAGCTTCGTTCGTTTCGGGACGCTCGTCAGGTTTCTTCTCGTGCAGTCCGCGTGCCGCGGCTTGCTCCTCGGATCGGCGCTCCTCATCCATCTCGTGACGGCGGCGGCCTGCTATGCCCTGGCGCGCGGCGTCGGCGCGCAGCTCTCCGTGATCGACGCCGCCGTCCTGATTCCGCCGGTCGTCCTGTTGACGGCCGTCCCGATCTCGATCAGCGGCTGGGGCGTTCGCGAGGGGGCCATGGTCGCCTGTCTTGGCCTTGCCGGCGTTCCTTCCGAAGAGGCGCTGTCGGTTTCGCTCCTGCTGGGGGCCGTCAGCGTGATCATCGGTCTTGCAGGCGGCGTGATCTGGCTGGCAAGTCCGGAGCGTGGCTCGTATTCCGCGGACAAGGCGGCGAAGGCTGCGGGAGAATCACCGAACTACGGGCTGGCGAAGGCCGAGGAGGTATCGAGCCACCCTTGACCCGCTTGAACCATTGCCGTCCATCTGATCTTCACAGGGTGGGATTGCCCCACCCGCGCGCATCTCTCCGATTTCCGGTTCCACGATGAAAAACCTGTTCTACGTCCGTCATACCTGCCGCCTCTGTCACTCCGACAAGCAAGAGCTGGTCGTCCCGATGGCCGGCATGCCCATCGGTACGCCGAACTTCCAGGTGCCGGACGCCAGCGTCGATGATCCCGTCTTCAGGGCCGCGGTGCCGATGGCGCTGCATTTGTGCAGGGACTGCGGGCACCTCCAGATTCTCCATGTCGGGAATCCGGAGATCCAGTACCGCAACTACGTCTATACCACCTCGCTGTCGCTCGGCCTGCGGGAGCATTTCGCGGGCTATGCCGACGACGTCGTCAGCCGCTTTGGGGTCGCGCCGGGCTCGCTGGTCGTCGAACTCGGCAGCAACGACGGATCGCTGCTCGGCTTCTTCAAGGAGCGCGGCATGCGGGTGCTGGGTGTCGATCCGGCTGTCGACATCGCGCGGCGTGCGACCGAGGCGGGCATCGAGACCATCGGCGATTTCTTCACGGACACCATTGGTCGCCGCATCTTGCAGAGCCATGGCGCAGCCAGCGTCGTGATCGCCAACAACATGATCGCCAATGTCGACAATCTCGACCCGCTGGTGATCGGGGTTCGCGACGTGCTTGCGCCGGACGGGCTGTTCGTTTTCGAAACCCAATATGGTGTCGACGTCACCGAGAAGAACCTTCTCGACACCGTCTATCACGAGCATCTGTCGTATTTTAACATCAAGCCGCTGCAGCGCTTCTTTGCCCGGCTCGGGATGGAAGTGATCGACGTCCAGCACATCTGGACCAAGGGCGGCTCGATCCGGGTGACGGTTCAGCGCGCTGGCGGCACCAAGACGCCGTCGGCGGAGGTCGCGCGATTCGTTGCCGAGGAAGAACGGCTCGGCGTCGACCAGCCGTCCTATTATGCGCCCTACGTGAAGAGAATCGCTGCCATCCGCGACGAATTGGTCGCGATGGCCGATGCCGCCCACGCGCGCGGTCAGTCGGTCGCCGGCTACGGCGTCTCGGTCGGCACCACGACGTTGCTCCCGCAGTTCGGCCTGGAGGGCAAAATCGATTTCCTGGTGGACGACGACCCCAAGAAGGGGAACGTGATGGCCGGGCCGGGCTACGACATCCCGATCCTGCCGCCCGCCGCCCTTTACGAGCGTAAGCCGGCGTTCGTCGTCGTCTTCGCCTGGCGCTATGTCGACCCGATCCGGGCCAAGCACGCCCGCTATTTCGCCGAGGGCGGAAAGTTCGTCGTGCCGCTGCCGGGCATCTCCCTGGTCGAGCGGGCCGACTGACGACGCGAGGTGGCCGCGCGACGAGGCCGCGCCGGCGCGTTCCCATCGATACCGGTTTGTTGCGTCGGCCCCCTGGGCCGACGCAGCCCTTCATCGGCGCAGGGACGCCGCCGTGCCGGACGAGGCACCCCAAACGGGGAGCCGGTATATGCCGCCCGATGGGCTCCGCGCCGGGCGCCGTAACCCCGGCCGGCCGAAGACCCGGGGCAGGCCGTTGCCTTGACCTTTTGCCCCGCCCGCAGTAGATACCAGCCACCTGCAGCCGGCCCGTTGAGATGCGGATATCCGGCGCGGCTTTTAAATCCCCGAACAATCGAGCCCGGTTTCCGGCTCATCCTTCAAGCGAGGGCTGGGCCAACGGCGGCTGTTCGGATCCCTGAAATTCATTCGCGTCTGGACGTTGGACATCAAACGATGGCAGTCAGCCCGTTTAAATTCTTGCAGGAAGTGCGCTCGGAGACCGCCAAGGTCACCTGGCCGACCCGCCGCGAGACGACGATCACCACCATCATGGTGTTCGTCATGGTCGCCGTGGCGTCGATCTTCTTCTTCGCTGCCGACCAGATCATCCGTTACCTCATCACCTTCCTTTTGGGCATTCACTGATGGCAACCGCAGCCGCAACCCAATCGTCCGACAAGCGCTGGTACATCGTCCACGCCTATTCGAACTTCGAGAAGAAGGTCGCCGAATCGATCCGCGAGCAGGCCAAGCAGCGCGGGCTCGAGGAGCTGTTCGAGCTGGTGCTGGTGCCGACCGAAAAGGTCACGGAAGTGCGCCGCGGCCGCAAGATCGACGCCGAGCGCAAGTTCTTCCCGGGCTATGTGCTGGTGAAGATGAAACTGACCGACGAGGCGTTCCATCTGATCAAGAACACGCCGAAGGTCACGGGCTTCCTCGGCGCCGAGAACAAGCCGATGCCGATCTCGGAATCGGAGGCCATGCGCATCCTGCATCAGGTGCAGGAGGGCGTGGAACGGCCGAAGGCGTCGGTGTCGTTCGAGATCGGCGAGAACGTGCGCGTGGCCGACGGCCCGTTCGCCTCGTTCTCGGGAGTGGTCGAGGAAATCGACGAGGCGCGCTCGCGCGTGAAGGTCGCGGTGTCGATCTTCGGCCGCGCCACGCCGGTCGAACTGGAATTCGGTCAGGTCGAGAAGGTCTGACCGGACGACGCGTGAAGCGAGAGGCTTTGCGCGGCAATAGGCCGTGGGAGGAAGAGGGCGGTTGCCAGCCGCGCTCGATCCCAACCACGGAACCTGAAACCGCTGGCCGATCAGGCCGGCACAACAGGAGTGATACATGGCAAAGAAAGTGACCGGATACCTGAAGCTTCAGGTCCCGGCCGGTGCGGCGAATCCCTCGCCCCCGATCGGTCCCGCGCTTGGTCAGCGCGGTCTCAACATCATGGAGTTCTGCAAGGCGTTCAACGCCCAGACCCAGAAGGAAGAGAAGAACACCCCGATCCCGGTGATCATCACCATCTATGCGGACCGTTCCTTCACCTTCGAGATGAAGACGCCGCCGATGTCCTACTTCCTCAAGCAGGCCGCCAAGATCCAGTCCGGCTCGAAGGCGCCGGGCCGTGACAAGGCCGGCAAGGTGACCAAGGCGCAGGTGCGCGAGATCGCCGAGAAGAAGATGAAGGACTTGAATTGCGACAGCATCGAATCGGCCATGAAGATGGTCGAGGGCTCTGCCCGTTCGATGGGCCTGGAAGTGGCGGGGTAAGCAGTCATGGCAATCGGAAAGCGTTTGAAGAAGGCCCGCGAAGGCGTTGATCGCGAAAAGCTTTACCCGCTCGCGGAGGCCATCAAGATGGTCAAGGAGCGCGCCAAGTCGAAGTTCGACGAGACGATCGAGATCGCGATCAATCTCGGCGTCGATCCCCGTCACGCCGACCAGATGGTCCGCGGCGTGGTCACCCTGCCGAACGGCACCGGCCGGACGCTCCGCGTCGGTGTGTTCGCCCGCGGCGCCAAGGCCGATGAAGCCAAGGCCGCCGGTGCCGACGTCGTCGGCGCCGAGGACCTGGTCGAGAAGGTGCAGAACGGCTCGATCGATTTCGACCGCTGCATCGCCACCCCCGACATGATGCCGCTGGTCGGCCGTCTCGGTAAGGTGCTCGGCCCGCGCGGCCTGATGCCGAACCCGAAGATCGGCACGGTGACCATGGACGTCACCAGCGCCGTCAAGGGCGCCAAGGGCGGCTCGGTCGAGTTCCGCGTCGAAAAGGCCGGCATCCTGCAGGCCGGCGTCGGCAAGGCCTCGTTCTCCGAGGACAAGCTGGTCGAAAACATCAAGGCGCTCGCGGACGCGGTCTCCAAGGCGAAGCCGGCCGGCTCCAAGGGCACCTACATCCAGCGCGTCGCGGTGTCCTCGACCATGGGTCCCGGCGTGAAGGTCGAGCCGGGCACCATCCTCGGCTAAGGTTTGAAAATTGCATGAGGTGAGGGGCGGAATTGGGCAACCGATTCCGCCCCTCATCATTTGTGGCGCGGCGTTCACCGGAAACAAGAACAATGACTGACAAGGTCCTGATCTACTCGCGGTTTCCGAAGACGATGATGGCGCGTTTCGCCGAGCGGTTTGAACTGCTGGACACCGGCGGCAAGCCTGCACAGGAGGTGCTTTCAGCCGAGGATCTCGGCGGCATCCGCGCGCTGCTCACAGCCGGCGGCACGCCGCTCGGTGCGGAGGCGATGGACCTGTTTCCGAAGCTCGGCGCGATCGTCTGCTACGGCACCGGCTATGACGGTATCGAGCTGAAGGCGGCCGCAGCGCGCGGCATCGCGGTCGGCCACAGCCCCGGGGCCAACGCGGCCTCGGTCGCCGACATCGCGATGACCCTGATGCTCGCGACGACGCGGCGGATCCTGGCTGCCGATCACTATGTTCGCAGCGGCGACTGGGCGGCCTCAAAGCCGTCGCCGATGATGCGGCCGCAGGCCGGGATGCCCGGCCGCCGCATCGGCGTCTACGGAATGGGCGAGATCGGTCGCAAGATCGCGGCGCGTTGCGCCGCCTTCGAGAGCGAGGTCGGCTATTTCAGCCGCAGCAAATACGATTTGCCCTATCAATATTTCCCGACACTGGAGGCGCTCGCCGACTGGTGCAGCGTGCTGATGATCGCGGTCCGCGCCGGCGATGAGACCCAGCACCTGGTCAACGCCGATATCCTCAAGCGCCTGGGGGAGGGCGGCTATGTCGTCAATATCTCCCGCGGCTCGGTGATCGACGAGCAGGCGCTCGTTGCGGCGCTCTCCGACAAGACCATCGCCGGCGCCGGCCTCGACGTCTACGAGCGGGAACCGCACGTGCCCGACGCGCTGACGGCGCTGCCCAATGTGGTCCTCGCTCCTCACATCGGCGGCCACACCCTCGAATCCCACGTCGCCATGCAGAACTGCGTGCTGGCGAACCTGACCGCATTTTTCGCCGGCCAGCCGCTGCCCCATGCCGTCAAAGCGGCCTGAATCGGCCCTTTTGGGCCGTATCGGGCCTCCCGGGCACCGATTGGAACTGGTGTGAATTTTGCTCTTGGCAAGCACGCGGAGAGCGGTTAAAGAACCGCTTCCGGACGTGCTGGCCGTGGCTGGCGCGTTCGTGCACGCATTCCGAAAACCCGACGCGATAGGAGATCATTCCTTTTCAGGACGTCCGCAAGGATTTGCCGGAAAAGGGAGGAAAACCATCGGTTGGTGGGGTGCGGGCAGAGGTCAGGCGGTTCGCCGGCTGATCTCGTCCTGTCCAAGACTGCAGGCGCCCGCGGGGAATTTCGATTTCTCAACGGCTTAATCGCATGGCCTGCATAGACGGGTGAAGACCGGATTTCGCTTCGCATCCAGCCGTATGGTCGGTCGCGGAATGGGTTTGGTTCGGACCTCGACACCCCGCAGGCCCCAAAAGGCTTCGGGAGGGCAGGCTTTAATCGTTGTCTCGCCCCGGCGTGTCCAAAGGGTTTTGACCCAGAGGTTCAGGTTTGGGTGGGACGATGGGTGCAACCCGGCGGTCCCGCTTTTCGCGGCGACTGCCAACCGGAAAGAGCTTGCTGTGGAACGAGCGGCAAAAAAAGAGGCGGTCGAACAGCTCAATGAGGTCTTCAAGACCACGAGCGTCGCGGTCGTTGCTCAATATTCCGGCCTCACCGTTGCCCAGATGCAGAAGCTGCGCCAGCAGATGAAGCAGGCGGGTGCCTCGGTGAAGGTCTCGAAGAACCGTCTCGCCAAAATTGCTCTTGAAGGCACTGACGTCGTTGCCATCGGTCCCATGCTGAAGGGGCCGACCGTGATCGCGACTTCGAACGATCCGGTAGCGGCGCCAAAGGTCGCCATCGATTTCGCCAAGGCGAACGAAAAGTTCGTCATCATCGGCGGCTCGATGGGAAAGACCGTCCTGAATGTCGACGGCGTGAAGGCGCTTGCCTCGCTGCCGTCGCTTGACGAACTGCGTGCCAAGATCGTCGGCCTCATCGTGGCCCCGGCGACCAAGCTGGCCCAGCTCGCCAACGCGCCCGCGGGCAAGCTCGCGCGCGTCATCCAGGCTCATGCCTCAAAGGGCGAAGCGGCCTGACGCCCTTCGCAAAACTCAAACCCGAACCAGACTTACACGTAAGGAAACTGAACAATGGCTGACTTGCAGAAGATCGTTGACGACCTCTCGAGCCTCACCGTGCTCGAAGCTGCCGAACTCGCGAAGCTCCTCGAAGAGAAGTGGGGCGTTTCGGCTGCCGCGGCTGTCGCCGTGGCCGGCCCGGCTGCTGGTGGCGCTGCCGCCGCTCCGGCCGAAGAGAAGACCGAGTTCACGGTCGTCCTGGCCGCCGCCGGCGACAAGAAGATCGAGGTCATCAAGGAAGTCCGCGCCATCACCGGCCTGGGCCTGAAGGAAGCAAAGGACCTCGTCGAGGGCGCGCCGAAGCCTGTCAAGGAAGGCGTGAACAAGGACGAGGCCGACAAGATCAAGGTCCAGCTCGAGAAGGCTGGCGCGAAGGTCGAGCTCAAGTAAGCCAAGCTTGCTTGCGCGAGATCCCGGGGCAGCGACAGCGGGACCCGGGATCCCGAGCCGTAGCGACGGTGGCCGAAAGGCCTGGAGCGGCGGGTTGGATGCAAAAGGCGTGCGACGGAACGTCCCGACGCAGGCCGAACACGAAAAAGTGTGGGGATTTGAGGGTTTACCCCTCGAATCTCCACTATTGTCGCCCCATATCGGGTCGGCAGCACGAAAGCGCGGTGGCGGGGAAGCCGGATTTCCCTGTAAGCCGTTGGGAGAGCAGGCTATTTCGGGCTTTTGCAGTCCGTGAAGACGATCGTTGTGACGGGCGGGCGCGCCACTGCGCCCCGCGCGTCGTTTTGCGTTTTGAAGGTCTGAAGAACAGATTCAGGACATTCCCGCCTGAAACTGGGTCTCCGGCCCCCAAAAACGGGTTCGAAAAATTCAACCCGGGGAGCGGCGGCAGCTGCGTCCCGGACGGCGCGCCCAGAGCGGGCGACGAAATGAGAGGCCACGATGGCGCAGCAGACATTCACCGGTCGCAAACGCGTTCGCAAGTTCTTCGGACACATCAAGGAAGTCGCCGAGATGCCGAACCTCATCGAGGTTCAGAAGGCGTCCTATGACCAGTTCCTGATGGTCGACGAACCCCAGGGCGGGCGAGCGGATGAGGGCTTGCAGGCGGTGTTCCGCTCGGTGTTCCCGATCTCGGATTTCTCGGGCACCTCGATGCTGGAATTCGTCCGCTACGAGTTCGAACCGCCGAAATACGACGTCGACGAGTGCCGCCAGCGCGGCATGACCTTCGCTGCGCCCCTGAAGGTGACGCTGCGCCTCATCGTGTTCGATATCGACGAGGAAACCGGCGCGAAGTCGGTGAAGGACATCAAGGAGCAGGACGTCTACATGGGCGACATCCCGCTCATGACGATGAACGGCACCTTCATCGTCAACGGCACCGAGCGCGTCATCGTCTCGCAGATGCACCGTTCGCCCGGCGTGTTCTTCGACCACGACAAGGGCAAGACCCACTCCTCGGGCAAGCTGCTGTTCGCCGCCCGCGTGATCCCGTATC
Organism: Bradyrhizobium sp. P5_C12; assembly: GCF_054049735.1. Lineage (NCBI taxonomy): Bacteria > Pseudomonadati > Pseudomonadota > Alphaproteobacteria > Hyphomicrobiales > Nitrobacteraceae > Bradyrhizobium > Bradyrhizobium sp. P5_C12. The sequence continues at coordinate 94,626 of NZ_JBFULU010000004.1, read as the reverse complement.
GCGGTTCATGGCTCGACATCGAGTTCGACGCCAAGGACATCGTCTATGCGCGTATCGACCGTCGCCGCAAGCTGCCGGTGACGTCGCTGATGTTCGCCCTCGGCCTGGACGGCGAGGCGATCCTCAGCACGTTCTACAAGAAGATCCTCTACAAGCGGACCAAGGAAGGCTGGCGCGTTCCGTTCGACGCCAACCGTTTCCGCGGTTACTCGACCATCAACGACCTGATCGACGCCGACACCGGCAAGGTCGTGCTCGAGGCCGGCAAGAAGCTCACGGTGCGCGGTGCGCGTCAGATGCAGGAGAAGGGCCTGAAGGCGCTGCGGCTGTCGGATGAGGAGCTCGTCGGCAACTACCTCGCCGAGGACCTCGTCAACCCCAAGACCGGCGAGATCCACGCGGAAGCCGGTGAAGAGATCACCGACAAGTCCATGAAGGCCCTCAACGAGCAGGGCTACAAGGAGCTGCCGCTGCTCGACATCGACCACGTCAATGTCGGCGCCTATATCCGCAACACGCTCTCGGCCGACAAGAACATGACGCGCGAGGACGCGCTGTTCGACATCTACCGCGTGATGCGTCCGGGCGAGCCGCCGACGCTGGATTCGGCGCAGGCGATGTTCCAGTCGCTGTTCTTCGACGCCGAGCGCTACGACCTCTCCGCGGTCGGCCGCGTCAAGATGAACATGCGCCTCGACCTCGATGCGCCCGACACCCAGCGCACGCTGCGCAAGGAAGACATCCTCTCCGTCATCAAGACGCTGGTCGACCTGCGCGACGGCAAGGGCGAGATCGACGACATCGACCATCTCGGCAACCGCCGTGTGCGTTCGGTCGGCGAGCTCATGGAGAACCAGTACCGCATCGGCCTGCTCCGCATGGAGCGCGCGATCAAGGAGCGCATGTCCTCGGTCGACATCGACACGGTCATGCCGCAGGACCTGATCAACGCCAAGCCGGCGGCTGCCGCCGTGCGCGAGTTCTTCGGCTCCTCGCAGCTCTCGCAGTTCATGGACCAGACCAACCCGCTGTCGGAGATCACCCACAAGCGCCGTCTCTCGGCGCTTGGACCGGGCGGTCTGACCCGCGAGCGTGCCGGCTTCGAGGTGCGCGACGTGCATCCGACGCATTACGGCCGCATCTGCCCGATCGAGACGCCGGAAGGTCCGAACATCGGCCTGATCAACTCGCTCGCCACCTTCGCGCGCGTCAACAAGTACGGCTTCGTCGAGACGCCTTATCGCAAGGTCAAGGACGGCCGCGTCACCGACGAGGTCGTGTACCTCTCGGCGATGGAAGAGGGCCGCTACACGGTCGCGCAGGCCAACGTGCCGCTCGACCCGAAGGGCCGCTTCACCGAAGACCTCGTGGTCTGCCGTCACGCCGGCGAAGTGCTGCCGGTGACGCCGGACAAGGTCGACTACATGGACGTGTCGCCGAAGCAGCTCGTTTCGGTGGCCGCGGCGCTGATTCCGTTCCTCGAGAACGACGACGCCAACCGCGCGCTGATGGGCTCGAACATGCAGCGCCAGGCGGTGCCGCTGGTTCGCGCCGAGGCGCCGTTCGTCGGCACCGGCATGGAAGGCGTCGTGGCCCGTGACTCGGGCGCCGCGATCGCGGCGCGCCGTTCGGGCGTGATCGACCAGATCGACGCCACCCGCGTCGTCATCCGTGCCACCGAGGATCTCGATCCGACCAAGTCGGGCGTCGATATCTACCGGCTGATGAAGTACCAGCGCTCCAACCAGTCGACCTGCATCAACCAGCGTCCGCTGGTGAAGGTCGGCGACATCGTCAAGAAGGGCGACATCATCGCCGACGGTCCGTCGACCGATCTCGGCGAGCTCGCGCTCGGCCGTAACGTGCTGGTCGCGTTCATGCCGTGGAACGGCTACAACTTCGAAGACTCGATCCTGCTCTCCGAGCGGATCGTGAAGGAAGACGTCTTCACCTCGATCCACATCGAGGAGTTCGAGGTGATGGCCCGCGACACCAAGCTGGGCCCTGAGGAAATCACCCGCGACATTCCGAACGTCTCGGAAGAAGCGCTGAAGAACCTCGACGAAGCCGGCATCGTCTACATCGGCGCGGAAGTGCGCGCCGGCGACATCCTGGTCGGCAAGATCACGCCGAAGGGTGAAAGCCCGATGACGCCGGAAGAGAAGCTTCTGCGCGCCATCTTCGGCGAGAAGGCCTCCGACGTCCGCGACACCTCGCTGCGCGTGCCTCCGGGCGTGCAGGGCACCATCGTCGAAGTGCGCGTGTTCAACCGGCACGGCGTCGACAAGGACGAGCGTGCGCTGGCGATCGAGCGGGAAGAGATCGAGCGTCTGGCCAAGGACCGCGACGACGAGCAGGCGATCCTGGACCGCAACGTCTACAACCGTCTTGCCGAGCTGCTCGAGGGGCGGCAGGGCATCGCGGGTCCGAAGGGCTTCAAGAAGGACACCAAGATCACCCGTGCGGTGCTCGAGGAGTATCCGAAGTCGCAGTGGTGGCTGTTCGCTTCGCCCAACGACAAGCTGATGGCCGAGATCGAGGCCATGCGGAAGCAGTACGACGAGTCGAAGAAGGGGCTCGAGCAGCGCTTCCTCGACAAGGTCGAGAAGCTTCAGCGCGGTGACGAATTGCCGCCCGGCGTGATGAAGATGGTCAAGGTCTTCGTCGCGGTGAAGCGCAAGATCCAGCCCGGCGACAAGATGGCCGGCCGCCACGGCAACAAGGGCGTGGTGTCGAAGATCGTGCCGATCGAGGACATGCCGTTCCTGGAGGACGGTACCCATGCCGACATCGTGCTCAATCCGCTGGGCGTGCCGTCGCGCATGAACGTCGGACAGATCCTCGAGACGCATCTCGGCTGGGCTTGCGCCGGCCTCGGCAAGCGTATCGGCCAGACGGTCGATGCGTATCTGTCGAAGCAGGACATCAGGCCGCTGAAGGAGACCTTGAAGAAGGTCTACGGCGAGGACGAGACGATCAAATCGCTCAACGACGGCGAACTGATCGAGCTCGGCCGCAATTTGAGCCACGGCGTGCCGATCGCGACGCCGGTGTTCGACGGTGCCAAGGAAGCCGACATCGAGGAGATGCTGAAGCTTGCCGGTCTCGACGCTTCGGGTCAGTCGACCGTCTATGACGGCCGCACCGGCGATCCGTTCGATCGCAAGGTGACGGTGGGCTACATCTACATGCTCAAGCTGCACCATCTGGTCGACGACAAGATCCACGCGCGTTCGATCGGTCCGTACTCGCTCGTCACCCAGCAGCCGCTGGGCGGCAAGGCGCAGTTCGGTGGCCAGCGCTTCGGCGAAATGGAGGTGTGGGCGCTCGAAGCTTACGGCGCGGCCTACACGCTCCAGGAGATGCTGACCGTGAAGTCGGACGACGTCGCCGGCCGTACCAAGGTGTACGAGGCGATCGTCCGCGGCGACGACACGTTCGAGGCCGGTATTCCGGAATCGTTCAACGTGCTGGTCAAGGAAATGCGCTCGCTCGGCCTCAACGTCGACCTGCACAATTCCAAGGTGGGACCGGCGCCGACGTCGGAAGCGGCCGAGTAATACGACCCTCATGCCCGGCCTGAACGGCCGGGCATCGGCGCCCCGTCCCCCGAGCCTCGAGGGCAGGGCGCCCCGCAAAGTGATTTTCGAATTTGCTGCCGGAGGCGACCGGCACGCGAGGAGAAGACGATGAACCAAGAGATTATGAATCTTTTTAACCCGACGACTCCGGCTCAGGTCTTCGACCAGATCCGGATCTCGATCGCGTCCCCCGAGAAGATTCTGTCCTGGTCCTACGGCGAGATCAAGAAGCCGGAGACCATCAACTACCGCACCTTCAAGCCCGAGCGCGACGGCCTGTTCTGCGCGCGCATCTTCGGGCCCATCAAGGATTACGAGTGCTTGTGCGGCAAGTACAAGCGCATGAAGTACAAGGGCATCATCTGCGAGAAGTGCTCGGTCGAGGTCACGCTGTCGCGCGTCCGGCGCGAGCGCATGGGCCATATCGAGCTCGCGGCTCCGGTCGCCCACATCTGGTTCCTGAAGTCGCTGCCCTCGCGCATCGGCCTCCTGCTCGACATGACGCTGAAGGATCTCGAGCGGATCCTCTACTTCGAATATTACGTCGTGCTGGAGCCGGGCCTCACCGCGCTGAAGGACCGCCAGCTGCTGTCGGAAGACGAGTATCTGAAGGCGCAGGACGAGTACGGCCAGGATTCCTTCACCGCCATGATCGGCGCGGAAGCGATCCGCGAGCTGCTCAAGGGCATGGACCTCGAGAAGCTCGAGGTGTCCCTGCGCGCGGAGATGCACGAGACCGACTCCGACATCAAGCACAAGAAGCTCGCCAAGCGGCTGAAGATCGTCGAGGCGTTCCGCCACTCCGGCAACAAGCCGGAATGGATGATCCTGACCGTGGTCCCGGTGATCCCGCCGGACCTGCGTCCGCTGGTGCCGCTGGACGGCGGCCGCTTCGCGACCTCGGACCTCAACGACCTCTACCGCCGCGTCATCAACCGCAACAACCGCTTGAAGCGGCTGATGGAGCTGCGGGCGCCCGACATCATCATCCGCAACGAGAAGCGCATGCTTCAGGAGGCGGTCGACGCGCTGTTCGACAACGGCCGCCGCGGCCGCGTCATCACGGGTGCCAACAAGCGCCCGCTGAAGTCGCTCGCCGACATGCTCAAGGGCAAGCAGGGCCGCTTCCGTCAGAACCTGCTCGGCAAGCGCGTCGACTATTCGGGCCGTTCGGTGATCGTGGTCGGTCCCGAGCTGCGCCTGCATCAGTGCGGCCTGCCGAAGAAGATGGCGCTGGAGCTGTTCAAGCCGTTCATCTATTCGCGGCTTGACGCCAAGGGCCTGTCCACGACCGTGAAGCAGGCGAAGAAGCTGGTCGAGAAGGAGCGGCCCGAGGTCTGGGACATCCTGGACGAGGTGATCCGCGAGCATCCGGTGCTGCTCAACCGCGCACCGACCCTGCATCGTCTCGGCATCCAGGCGTTCGAGCCCGTGCTGATCGAGGGCAAGGCGATCCAGCTCCATCCGCTGGTCTGCGCCGCGTTCAACGCCGACTTCGACGGCGACCAGATGGCCGTGCACGTTCCGCTGTCGCTCGAAGCGCAGCTGGAAGCGCGCGTCCTGATGATGTCGACCAACAACATCCTGCACCCGGCGAACGGCCAGCCGATCATCGTGCCGTCGCAGGACATCGTGCTCGGTCTCTACTACGTCTCGATCATGCGCGAAGGCCTGCCCGGCGAGGGCAAGATCTTCGGCGAGATGGCGGAGCTCGAGCATGCCCTGCATGCGAAGGTCATCCACCTCCACACCAAGATCAAGTATCGGTGGGAAGGCATGGATGAGACCGGCAAGGTCTCCAAGCGCTGGATCGAGACCACCGCGGGTCGCGTCATGCTCGGCAATCTGCTGCCGAAGAACCCGAGGATTTCGTACGAGATCATCAACAAGCTGATGACCAAGCGCGAGATCTCGGGCGTCATCGACCAGGTCTACCGCCACTGCGGCCAGAAGGAGACGGTGATCTTCTGCGACCGCATCATGGCGCTCGGCTTCTACAACGCGTTCAAGGCCGGCATCTCGTTCGGCAAGGACGACATGGTCGTGCCGCACTCCAAGTGGAAGATCGTCGATACCACCCGTACGCTGGCGAAGGATTTCGAGCAGCAGTACAACGACGGTCTGATCACCCATGGCGAGAAGTACAACAAGGTCGTCGACGCCTGGTCGAAGGCGACCGAGGAAATCGCCAAGGCGATGATGAAGGAGATCTCCTCCACCAAGAAGACGGCGAGCGGAGCCGACGCCGACATCAACTCGATCTACATGATGGCGCACTCCGGTGCGCGTGGTTCGCCGGCGCAGATGCGCCAGCTCGCCGGCATGCGCGGCCTGATGGCCAAGCCGTCGGGCGAGATCATCGAGACGCCGATCATCTCGAACTTCAAGGAAGGCCTCTCGGTGCTCGAGTACTTCAACTCGACCCACGGCGCCCGCAAGGGCCTCGCGGACACCGCGTTGAAGACCGCGAACTCCGGCTACCTGACGCGGCGTCTGGTCGACGTGGCGCAGGACTGCATCATCACGCAGGACGATTGCGGCACCAAGCTCGGCATCAAGATGCGCGCCATCGTCGATGCCGGCACCGTGGTCGCTTCGCTCGGCTCGCGCATCCTCGGACGCACGGCCTGCGAAGACGTGCGTGACAGCTCGGGCAAGGTGATCATCAAGCGCGGTACGCTGATGGAAGAGAGCCATCTGGATGCCATCCACCAGGGCGGCGTCCAGGAGGTGAAGATCCGCTCGGCGCTGACCTGCGAGCTCGTCAACGGCATCTGTGGCAAGTGCTACGGCCGCGATCTCGCTCGCGGCACGCCCGTCAACCACGGTGAAGCGGTCGGCGTCATCGCGGCGCAGTCGATCGGCGAGCCGGGCACCCAGCTCACCATGCGCACCTTCCACATCGGCGGTGCGGCGCAGCTCAACGAGCAGTCGTTCGTCGAATCCAACTTCGACGGCAAGATCGTGATCCGGAACAAGGCCATCGCCCGCAACAGCGAAGGCCATCTGGTCGCGATGGTGCGCAACATGGTGGTGGCGATCGTCGATGCCGACGGCACCGAGCGTGCGACGCACCGTATCCAGTACGGTTCGCGCCTGCATGTCGACGAGGGCGACACCGTCAAGCGCGGCCAGCGCATCGCCGAGTGGGATCCCTACACCCGTCCGCTCCTCACCGAGGTCGAAGGCACCATCGGCTTCGAGGATCTGGTCGAGGGGCAGTCGATCTCGGAAACGCTGGACGAGGCCACCGGTATCGCCAAGCGCGTGGTCATCGACTGGCGCTCGCAGCGCGGCGGCGCGGACCTGCGTCCGGCCATCGTGATCAAGGGCAAGGACGGCAAGGTCCTCAAGCTCGCCCGTGGCGGCGATGCCCGCTACATGCTGTCGGTCGACGGCATTCTGTCGGTCGACGTCGGAGCCAAGGTCCAGGCGGGCGACATCCTCGCCCGTGTCTCGACCGAAAGCGCCAAGACGCGTGACATCACCGGCGGTCTGCCGCGGGTGGCGGAACTGTTCGAGGCACGGCGTCCGAAGGATGCGGCGATCATCGCCGAAATCGCGGGCACCATCCGGTTCGGGCGCGACTACAAGAACAAGCGTCGCATCTCGATCGAGCCGATGGACAAGACCGACGAGCCGCGCGAGTACCTGATCCCGAAGGGCAAGCACATCCACCTTCAGGACGGCGACGTCGTCGAAAAGGGCGACTTCATCGTGGAAGGCAACCCGGCGCCGCACGACATCCTGGCGGTCAAGGGCATCGAGGAGCTCGCGGCCTATCTGGTCAACGAGATCCAGGAGGTCTACCGGCTCCAGGGCGTGCTCATCAACGACAAGCACATCGAGGTGATTGTCCGTCAGATGCTCCAGAAGGTGGAAGTCACCGACCAGGGCGACACGGACATGATCTCGGGCGAGCAGGTCGACAAGATCGAGTTCGACCAGCTCAACGAGAAGGCCAAGGAAGAGGGCAAGAAGATCGCCACGGGAACGCCGGTTCTGCTCGGCATCACCAAGGCGAGCCTCCAGACCCGCTCGTTCTTCTCGGCGGCCTCGTTCCAGGAGACCACGCGCGTCCTCACGGAAGCGGCGGTCAACGGCAAGGTCGACCCGCTCGAGGGCCTCAAGGAGAACGTCATTGTCGGCCGGCTGATCCCGGCGGGCACCGGCGCCTCCATGGCCAAGATCCGCGAAGTCGCCATGAAGCGCGACAAGCTGATCCTCGACGAGCGCGAGAAGCAGGCGGCCGTGGTGCCGCCCGCGCCGGAAGTCGAGCCGATGGCGCTGCCGCCCGCGGAATGATGGCTCATCCGTAGGAATACCGAGGACACTGAAAAGGCCGGCGTAAGCCGGCCTTTTTGCTGCTTTGTTTGCTTGCTGCGATGCAGGATCGACCTTTGTTCATCTTTCCTTCAGCCTGAAAAGCGCTTCTGTTATGGGAGCTTAGACCGGTGGTCCCGTGACGGGGGCAGGGCCGGAGACCACGGAACTGATATGCTTGACCTCGCAATCGTAGGCGGCGGCCCCGGCGGGCTGATGAGCGCCTGGTATCTGAAGCGTAAGCTCGGCGATCTCTGCCGCGTCACCATCTATGAGGCGTCCGACCGGCTCGGCGGCAAGATCGTCACGCGCAAATTCGATTCCGCGCCCGCGATGTACGAGGCCGGCGTCGCCGAGATCTACGACTACTCGATGACCGGGCCCGACCCGCTGCGCGAGCTGATCCAGCATTTCGGTTTGCAGACCATTCCGATGGACGCGGAACAGGTGCAGTTCGGCGGCGAGCTGCTCGACGACGTGGCGGGCATGCGCCGCAAATACGGCGCCAAGACTGCGGCGGCGATCGAGGCGTTCCGCGCGCGCTGCGCCGAACAGATGTCGCCGGTCGAATATTACGAAGGCGTCGGTGCGCACGACAACGAGAACCCCTGGGCCTACAAGACCGCCGAGCAGGTGCTCGACGAGGAGGTCGAGGACGACACGGCCAAGCGCTTCTTCAAGGTGATGGCCCGCTCCGACATCGCCACCGAGAGCCATAACACCAACGGGCTCAACGCGCTCAAGAACTATTTGATGGATGTCGACGGCTATATCGGCCTCTACTCCATCCAGAACGGCAACGAGCAGATCATCGAATGCCTGCAGTCAGAGGTGAATGCCGACATCCAGCTCAATCACCGCGTGCTCGCCGTCGGCAAGGCGCCGACCGGCCGCTATCAGCTCAAGATGATGAACGGCAAGGGGCCGGAGACGCGCGACTTCGACCTGGTGCTGGTCTGCCTGCCGCATTCATGGCTTGCGACCGTCGGCTGGGAAGGCGAGCAGCTCCGCAAGTCGATGGTCAAGCACGTGTCGTATTTCGACCGTCCCGCGCACTATCTGCGCGTGTCGATCCTGTTCGATACGCCGTTCTGGGGCGACAGGATCGCCGGCGCCTGGTTCATGTCGGAAGCCTTCGGCGGCTGCTGCGTCTACAATGAGGGCGCGCGCCACGACGTCGGCAAGCACGGCGTGCTGAACTGGCTCATTCCCGGCTCCGACGCGCTCGCCTTCGCCAATTTGTCGGATCAGGAACTGATCGATGCCGCGCTGAAATCGCTGCCGGCTTCGCTGGGCGATGCGCGCGCGCATTTTCTGGAAGGCAAGATCCACCGCTGGCTGTCGTCGGTCAACGCGATTCCGGGCGGTCTGCCCGTGCGCGACGTCATGACCAATCACCGGCCGGAGCCGAAGGAGCATCCCGGCATCGTGCTGGTCGGCGACTATCTGTTCGATTCCACGCTGAACGGCCTGCTCGACTCCTCGGATGCGGCCACCGACATCATCCTGACCGAGATKATGCGCCTGCGCCGCGAGCACGCGCAGGGCGACAAGCCGCTCTCCGACAAGATCGACCGCGGCTATTTTGAGAACTATCGCGGCCAGGGTCCTTACGGCGAGGCGTGGCAGCACTTCACGGATCCCGACTATCTCACAAAGCTGATCGGCATCGTCTGGGGCAAGGCCAAGGGCGCCAGGCTGCTGGTCGCGGGCTCGGCCAGCGGCGAGCTGGTCGGCGCGCTGCGCGAGCGCGGCATCGACGCCTTCGGCATCGAGAACAACCGTGCAATTCACGCCAGGACGCCGAAGGCGCTGAAGAAGTACAACAAGCTCGGCTCGATCCTCGACATGCCGTTCAAGGACGGTGCGTTCGACTTCGTGTTCGAGACCAGCCTCTGCCACGTTTCCCCGAAGCAGGTGGTCCGCGCCATCCGGGAGTTGAACCGCGTGGTCAAGACCGGCCTCGTGTTCGGCTCGATCACCTCGGACATGGCGCCTGCGCTGATCGACCGCTACGACCTGCTGCGCGGCGTCAAGAAGCTCGGCACCTGGTGGGAATGGTCGGAACTGTTCTTCGGCAACGGCTTCGATCTGTCGATGCACCGCAAGGACTGCACGGATGCGCTCTGGGAGGCGACGCTCGCGGCCAACAAGGGCCCGGGCCAGTGGTACGCCGACGCCGACAGCCTGCGTTATTCCTTCTTCGACAAGGTCGAGAACGAGGACGAGGACTAGCCGCGGGATCGGATCAATTCGCCAATTGCTTTGCCGAATTGATCCTGATCGCATAGAATCGATGCGATAGCGGCTGCCGCTATTTCCCTGCTTTCTCTGCGGTCATGCCGGCCGTCAGCATCGGTTGGTTTCATGGCGTCCAAGCCTCTCTCGCCCGACAAACAGAAGCTCGCTACGGAAGAGGCGGCCGAGCTCAAGGACAAGCTCGTGGCCGGCGACAAGCCCGAGCTGGAAGACGACGAGGACGACGAGGGCGAGGACGACGAGCTGGAGCTCGACGACGACGATGAGGACGAGGACCTCGTCGTCTTTACCGCGCGCGAAGCCGCCGGCGCGCTCGCGACCATCCTGGGCTTCGTCAAACCCTATCTGACGAACTACAAGCGAATGCTGTCATTCGTGGCGTTCGGCGTCGTTGTCGAGACGTTGTTCAACGTCATCATGCCGCTCAGCCTGAAGTTCCTGATCGACGACGCGCTCGGCGAGGAGGACTTCCAGGCCCTCTACAAGATCCTCGGCGTGCTCGCGGTCGCCGGAATCTTCACCTCGATCGTCGCGGTCTGGTACGAGCGCTGGGACGCGCGGCTCGCGGCCTGCATCATCTCCGACGTCCGCAAACGTCTGTTCGAGCACGTCCAGGACCTGCCGGCGGCCTATTTCGGCCGCACCAAGCGCGGCGAGATCCTGTCGCGTTTCTCGGTCGACCTCGCGGCCTTCGAGGGTTCGGTCAAGACCTTCGCCAACAGCGCGGCGCTGCCGTTCCTGGAGTTGATCGCCGGCATTATCCTGATGTTCTTTTTGAACTGGCAGCTCGCGGTGGTTGCGCTGCTGGTGTTCCCGATCACGCTGATCGGGCCGCGCATGCTGACGCCGAAGGCGGTGCAGGCGAACTACGAGCAGAAGCTCAACGAGTCCGCGCTGCTCGGCATGGTGCAGGAGAACGTGGCGGCGCAGGCCGTGATCAAGGCGTTCAGCCTGCAACGCAGGATGTTCGGCTTCTTCACCTTCCGTAACGATGAGACCCGTAACAGGATGGCCTCAGCCGCGTTCCTGTCGACCATGGTGGAGCGGACAGTCACGATCTCGGTGCTGCTCTTGCACCTCGTGGTGCTGGCGATCGGCGCCTATCTGGCAACCAAGGGCCAGATCACCATCGGCACCTTCGTCACCTTCGAGAGCGCGTTCTGGGAGGTCTCCTACAATATCGCCCATGTGATGCATTTCGTCCCGGTGTCGATCTCCTCGGCCGCCGCGATCCGTCACATCCAGGAACTGCTCGACGAGCCGACGCGCAGCGCCGATCGCCCCGGCGCGCCGGACTTGCCGCGCATCACCCACGACATCACCTTCGACCGCGTGACATTCCAGTACGAAGGCAGCCAGACGCCGGTGCTGGACAATCTCAGCCTCAAGCTCGATGTCGGCAAGCGCATCGCCATCGTTGGCCCCTCAGGCTCCGGCAAGAGCACGCTGCTCAATTTGATCCTGCGGCTCTACGTGCCCGACGAGGGGCGCGTCACCATCGACGGCGTCGATGTCCGCAAGGTGACGCTGGATTCGCTGCGCCGGAGCATGGCGGTCGTGTTCCAGGAGAACATGCTGTTCAACATGTCGATCCGCGAGAACATCCGCCTCGGCAAGGAGGGCGCGACCGACGAGGAGGTGGAGGAGGCCGCCAAGAAGGCCGAGATCCACCGCTACATCATGAGCTTGCCGCAGCGATACGACACGCCGGTCGGCGAGCGCGGTGACACCCTGTCGGGCGGCCAGCGCCAGCGCATCGCGATTGCACGCGCGATCATCCGTAATCCTTCCGTGCTGCTGCTCGACGAGGCGACGTCGGCGCTGGACCAGACCACGGAGGCCGCGATCAACCGCACGCTGCTGAAGGTCGCCAAGGGCCGCACCATGATCTGGTCGACCCACCGCCTGACCTCGGTGGTCGAGATGGACGAGATCATCGTGATTTCAGGGGGCAGGGCGATCGAGCGCGGCTCGCATGCCGAGCTGCTGGCGAAGAACGGCACCTATCGCTCGCTGTGGAACGACCAGATCCACCAGCCGCATGGCGCCGCGGCTCACGCCGACGATGACGACGAGGATGAAGACGATAACGAGGATGATGAGGACGAGGACGACGAGAAGGAGTGACCGAGGAAGTTCGGCTCCAGATCGAGTGCTCCTCCAAGCGGCCGCAACAGCCCCTGAGCCGACCAGGCGATGAAGCGCGCCCAGCGCTGCGCCGTCCAATAGGAGCTGGTGTCGATCGAGACTGAGCGGAAGTCGAACGCCTTCGCCGCCGACCATTCATCGCAGGCCCGCTTGACCGGATCGTCGTAGAAGGCGGCGGTCTTGCCCGTATCCATCCCGTCGGAGGCGAGCCATCGCGGGACGTAGACGTTGCAGAGCCGCTCGACGTCGGTGAACACCTTGTCGCAGCCGGTGCCGGCGACGGGGCAGGAGGTCGAAAACGCGTCGCCCACCAGCACGAGGCCGGGCTGGCCGCGGGCATCGTTCACATAGAGATCGACCGGGCGGATCTTCATCTCGCCGGGGATGTCGAAGCGGCCGGTGATGTGCTTCAGCCGCGGCAGCGCGGCATCCAGCGTCTCGGCCGGCGCGCGGCGCAGCTCGCGCAACCAGGGATCGTCGAAATCGCGGTAGACGAACAAATTGGCGCGCATCCGCGGGCCGATCGGAAACATGCAGATATAGGGAATGCGGTCGCTCGGCCGCTCCGAAAAATAGGTCAGGGACGGGAAGCCGAACGATGTTCGTCCGGCGGGCACCACGTCGAATCCGATCGAGATCGAATGGCAGGCGCTGATGACCTTGCGCGCGATGCCGAGCTGGTGGCGCAGGCCGACATTCAGGCCGTTGGCGAGCACGACCAGGCGGGCCGAGACCGTCTCGTCGTTGGAGAGCACGACCTTCTGCCGCTCCGGACTGGTCTCGACCGACAGGGCCTTGGCGCAGATGCGCTCGACCGTGTCGGGGATTTCGTCGCGGACGGCGTTGACCAGGGAATCGTAGAGGATGTTGAACTGCCGGCTCGGCGCCTTGTCGAGCAGGCGACCGAATCGCGCGATCCAGTTCTCGCCGGCAAAAGTGGCGCGGCGCAGCACCGATTCTCCGATTCCGGTCCGCAAGAATCGCTCGACCTGCACCTGACCGCTGAGTTTTTCGACGCGAAAATCGGCCGGATAGGTCTCATGCGGATCGATCAGCACGGTCGAAATGCCGGCGCGACCGAGCATTGCGGCGGCGGTCGAGCCGGAAAGTCCGCCGCCGATAATGGCAATGTCGGTGTACCGCATGGCGCTAATCTCCGCCGAAGGCGTCAGATTGACGCATCAACAGGAAAAAAAGCCTTAGCATTGGTTATAAAAGTATATTTCGCCCGGGTATAAATCGTGTTTGGGCTAGCGGAACCGTCGCTCCGTTGCCATATCGGGGAAGTGCTGTGAGGGCGGCAAAGAGGCGATTTCTACAGGCGCGAGAAGCGCTTTGTGACTGTCGTTTCGCCTTGACTTGACCGACTCCCACTTATAGAAAGCGCCTCACTTAACGACAGGCGGTGAGCATCGCCAACGTCGGTACGGAGCACCTGCCTGACCCCCTTGGGGCGCTTGGCAGGCACCAACCTCGACGAATGCTGCTCAAACGCTGTCGCTTATAGCTAGGCAATGCCAGGCGATTTTAGTTCTCTTGAGCACGTTCTCTTGAGATCGAACTCGGATGCATGACCTCGGTGCGTGGGCCTCGGCGTTTCGCCGTTGGTTCAAGACTGCGGTCCTCTGTACGTCGAAACGCTTTCCGCTCAGTGATGGAGCGGTTGGCGCAATTTCGCTTTGTGCGGATTGTTCCGCGCGGGGTGACCCCATCGGACGGGTAGTCCGAACAGAATTTGCGGACCCGGTGACGGGCCGCGGCAAGACAGCGGACCCGAAAGGGGCCGCGGCAGAAAAAGGGTGAAGGCCAGGATGCCGACGATCAACCAGCTGATCGCACAACCGCGGGAAGTGCAGAAGTCGCGCAAGAAGGTGCCGGCGCTGCAGCAGTCGCCGCAGAAGCGCGGCGTTTGCACGCGCGTCTACACCACGACCCCGAAGAAGCCGAACTCGGCGCTTCGTAAGGTCGCCAAGGTGCGCCTGACCAACGGCTTCGAGGTGATCGGCTACATCCCCGGTGAGGGCCATAACCTCCAGGAGCACTCGGTGGTCATGATCCGCGGCGGCCGCGTCAAGGACTTGCCCGGCGTGCGCTACCACATCCTCCGCGGCGTTCTGGATACCCAGGGCGTCAAGAACCGTAAGCAGCGCCGTTCGAAGTACGGCGCCAAGCGTCCGAAGTAAGCGGGAACCACGTCCATGTCTCGTCGCCACTCAGCGGAAAAGCGCGAAGTTCTGCCGGATCCGAAGTTCGGGAACATCGTGATCACGAAGTTCATGAACTCGGTGATGTATGCCGGCAAGAAGTCGGTCGCCGAAGGCATCGTCTACGGTGCGCTCGGTCTCATCGAAACCAAGACCAAGCAGAACCCGCTCGGCGTGTTCGAGCAGGCACTCGAGAACGTCATGCCGACGATCGAAGTGCGCTCCCGCCGCGTCGGCGGTGCGACCTACCAGGTTCCGGTCGAGGTTCGCTCGACCCGCCGCCAGGCGCTGGGTATCCGCTGGCTGATTTCGGCTGCGCGCGAGCGCAACGAGAAGACGATGACCGAGCGGCTCTCTGCCGAGCTGCTGGACGCGTCGAACAACCGGGGTAACGCCGTCAAGAAGCGTGAAGACGTGCATCGTATGGCGGAAGCCAACCGCGCCTTCTCGCATTATCGCTGGTAACAGCGAAGCCAACGGACTCGCAAGGAACGCCCATGCCCCGCCAACATGCCATCGAGGACTACCGCAACTTCGGTATCATGGCGCATATCGACGCCGGCAAGACCACGACGACCGAGCGCATCCTCTATTACACCGGCAAGAGCCACAAGATCGGCGAAGTGCACGAAGGTGCCGCGACGATGGACTGGATGGAGCAGGAGCAGGAGCGTGGCATCACGATCACCTCGGCTGCCACCACCGCGTTCTGGGCCGGCAAGCGCCTGAACATCATCGACACTCCCGGCCACGTCGACTTCACCATCGAAGTCGAGCGTTCGCTGCGCGTGCTCGACGGTGCCGTCTGCGTGCTCGACAGCAACCAGGGCGTCGAGCCCCAGACCGAGACGGTCTGGCGCCAGGGCGACAAGTACAAGGTTCCGCGCATCGTCTTCGCCAACAAGATGGACAAGACCGGCGCCGACTTCTTCAAGTGCCTGGCCGACATCGTCGACCGCCTCGGCGCCAAGCCGATCGCGATCCAGCTTCCGATCGGTGCCGAGAACAACTTCAAGGGTCTCGTCGACCTCGTGAAGATGAAGGGCATCGTCTGGAACGATGAATCGCTCGGCGCGAAGTTCGACTATGTCGACATTCCGGAAGATCTGGTCGAGCAGGCCAAGGAATACCGCGAGAAGATGGTGGAAGCCGCCGTCGAGCTCGACGACGACGCGCTCGCCGCCTTCCTCGACGGCAACGAGCCCGACGAGGCGACGCTGAAGCGGCTGATCCGCAAGGCGGTGCTGACCGGCGCGTTCTATCCCGTGCTGTGCGGCTCGGCCTTCAAGAACAAGGGCGTGCAGCCGCTGCTCGACGCCGTCGTCGACTATCTGCCGTCGCCGATCGACGTGCCCGCGATCAAGGGCACGGATGACCGCGGCAACGAGGTCGTGCGCAAGGCCGACGACAAGGAGCCGCTCGCGCTGCTCGCGTTCAAGATCATGGACGATCCGTTCGTCGGCACCATCACCTTCTGCCGCATCTACTCCGGCGTCCTGCAGAGCGGCACCGGCGTCGTGAACTCGACGCGCGAGAAGAAGGAGCGCATCGGGCGCATGCTGCTGATGCATGCGAACAACCGCGAAGACATCAAGGAAGCCTATGCCGGCGACATCGTCGCGCTGGCCGGCCTGAAGGAAGCGCGCACTGGTGACACGCTGTGCGATCCCGACAAGCAGGTGATCCTCGAAAAGATGGAATTCCCCGAGCCGGTCATCGAGATCGCGATCGAGCCGAAGTCGAAGGCCGACCAGGAAAAGCTGGGCGTGGCGCTGGCGAAACTCGCTGCGGAGGATCCGTCCTTCCGCGTGTCGACCGACCAGGAGTCCGGCCAGACCATCCTCAAGGGCATGGGCGAACTCCATCTCGACATCAAGGTCGACATTCTCCGCCGCACCTACAAGGTCGACGCGAACATCGGCGCGCCGCAGGTGGCGTTCCGTGAGCGCGTGACCAAGAAGGCCGAGGTCAAGTACACGCACAAGAAGCAGACCGGCGGTACCGGTCAGTTCGCCGAAGTGTCGATCGTGGTCGAGCCGAACGAGCCCGGCAAGGGCTACGAGTTCGAGTCCAAGATCGTCGGCGGCGCGGTGCCGAAGGAATACATCCCCGGCGTCGAAAAGGGCCTCAACAGCGTCATGAGCTCTGGCGTGGTCGCGGGCTTCCCCGTGGTCGACGTCAAGGTTCAACTGGTCGACGGCAAGTATCACGACGTCGACTCGTCGGCGCTCGCCTTCGAAATCGCTTCGCGTGCTGCATTCCGCGAGGCCTTGCAGAAGGGCAAGTCCGTCCTGCTCGAGCCGATCATGAAGGTCGAAGTGGTGACCCCGGAAGACTACACCGGCTCGGTCATCGGCGACCTGAATTCCCGGCGCGGTCAGATCCAGGGTCAAGACATGCGCGGCAACGCCAACGTCATCAACGCGATGGTGCCGCTCATGAACATGTTTGGGTACGTGAATAACCTGCGCTCGATGAGCCAGGGTCGCGCGACCTTCACCATGCAGTTCGACCACTACGCAGAAGCGCCGGCGAACGTGTCGGCAGAAGTCCAGAAGAAGTTTGCCTGATTGTCGTCGGTCTCGAGCTGACGATTGAACGGAGAGTCAAATGGCCAAAGCAAAGTTTGAACGTAACAAGCCGCACTGCAACATCGGCACCATCGGTCACGTCGACCATGGCAAGACGTCGCTGACCGCGGCGATCACCAAGATCCTCGCCGAGACCGGCGGTGCGACGTTCACGGCGTACGACCAGATCGACAAGGCGCCGGAAGAAAAGGCGCGCGGCATCACGATCTCGACCGCACACGTCGAGTACGAGACCAAGAACCGCCACTACGCCCACGTCGACTGCCCCGGCCACGCCGACTACGTCAAGAACATGATCACCGGCGCTGCCCAGATGGACGGCGCGATCCTGGTCGTGTCCGCCGCTGACGGCCCGATGCCGCAGACCCGCGAGCACATCCTGCTCGCCCGCCAGGTCGGCGTGCCCGCGCTCGTCGTGTTCCTGAACAAGTGCGACATGGTCGACGATCCGGAGCTGCTCGAGCTCGTCGAGCTCGAGGTCCGCGAGCTGCTCTCGAAGTACGACTTCCCGGGCGACAAGATTCCGATCATCAAGGGCTCGGCGCTCGCCGCTCTCGAAGATTCCGACAAGAAGCTCGGCCACGACGCCATCCTCGAGCTGATGAAGAACGTCGACGAGTACATCCCGCAGCCGGAGCGTCCGATCGACCAGCCGTTCCTGATGCCGGTTGAAGACGTGTTCTCGATCTCGGGCCGCGGCACCGTCGTGACCGGCCGTGTCGAGCGCGGCATCGTCAAGGTCGGCGAGGAAATCGAGATCGTCGGTCTGCGTGCGACCCAGAAGACCACGGTCACCGGCGTCGAAATGTTCCGCAAGCTGCTCGATCAGGGCCAGGCCGGCGACAACATCGGCGCGCTGCTCCGCGGCACCAAGCGCGAGGACGTCGAGCGCGGCCAGGTGCTGTGCAAGCCGGGTTCGGTCAAGCCGCACACCAAGTTCAAGGCCGAGGCCTACATCCTCACCAAGGAAGAGGGCGGCCGCCATACCCCGTTCTTCACCAACTACCGTCCGCAGTTCTACTTCCGCACCACCGACGTGACCGGTGTCGTGCATCTGCCGGAAGGCACCGAGATGGTGATGCCGGGCGACAACATCGCGATGGAAGTGCACCTGATCGTGCCGATCGCGATGGAAGAGAAGCTCCGCTTCGCGATCCGCGAAGGCGGTCGCACCGTCGGCGCCGGCGTCGTCGCCTCGATCATCGAGTAATCACGCGAATAGGGAATGGCGAGTGGCGAGTGGATGAAATCCATTCGCTATTCGCTACTCGCCACCCACTGAGAAAGACACGGCAATGAACGGCCAAAATATTCGTATCCGTCTCAAGGCGTTCGACCATCGAATTCTCGATACGTCGACCCGCGAGATCGTGAACACGGCGAAGCGCACCGGCGCGCAGGTCCGCGGACCCATTCCGCTGCCCACCCGCATCGAGAAGTTCACCGTCAACCGTTCGCCGCACGTCGACAAGAAGAGCCGCGAACAGTTCGAGATGCGCACTCACAAGCGCCTGCTCGACATCGTCGATCCG
Source organism: Bradyrhizobium sp. P5_C12 (assembly GCF_054049735.1). NCBI lineage: Bacteria > Pseudomonadati > Pseudomonadota > Alphaproteobacteria > Hyphomicrobiales > Nitrobacteraceae > Bradyrhizobium > Bradyrhizobium sp. P5_C12. The sequence continues at coordinate 75,988 of NZ_JBFULU010000004.1, read as the reverse complement.
ACCCCGCAGACCGTCGATGCTTTGATGAAGCTCGACCTGGCCGCCGGTGTCGACGTCGAGATCAAGCTCTAAGATTTTTGGATCACGTTCGCGACTAGCGGACAGAAAGAACAGGAAGCACGCCGATGCGCTCCGGAGTGATCGCACAAAAGGTCGGGATGACGCGGGTCTTTACAGAGGCCGGCGAACATATCCCCGTGACCGTGCTGAAGCTCGGCAATTGCCAGGTCGTAGCCCACCGCACTGAAGAGAAGAACGGTTACGTCGCGCTCCAGCTCGGTGCCGGCAGCCGCAAGACCGTATATCTGCCCAAGGCGGAGCGCGGCCAGTTCGCGGTCGCCAAGGTCGAGCCGAAGCGACAGGTCGAGGAGTTCCGCGTCTCCGCGGATCAGATGATCCCCGTTGGCGCCGAGATCCTCGCCGATCACTTCGTCGTCGGCCAGTTCGTCGACGTCACCGGCACCTCGGTCGGTAAGGGCTTTGCCGGCGGCATGAAGCGCTGGAACTTCGGCGGTCTGCGCGCCACCCACGGCGTGTCGGTCTCGCATCGTTCGATCGGTTCGACCGGCGGCCGTCAGGATCCCGGCAAGACCTGGAAGAACAAGAAGATGCCCGGCCACATGGGTGTCGACCGCATCACCACGCTCAACCTTCGCGTCGTCCAGACCGATGTCGAGCGCGGCCTGATCCTCGTCGAAGGCGCCGTTCCCGGCTCCAAGGGCGGCTGGATCCGCGTGCGCGACGCCGTCAAGAAGCCGCTGCCGAAGGAAGCTCCGAAGCCCGGCAAGTTCAAGGTTGCGGGTGGCGAAGCCGAGGCTGCGGCCCAGCAGGAGGGTGCGTGAGATGGAATTGAAGGTCACCACCCTCGAGGGCAAGGAAGCCGGCTCGGTCCAGCTTTCCGACGCCATTTTCGGCCTTGAGCCGCGCCAGGACATCATTGCGCGTTGCGTGCAGTGGCAGCTCAACAAGCGCCAGGCCGGCACCCACAAGGCCAAGGGCCGCGCCGAGATCTGGCGCACCGGCAAGAAGATGTACAAGCAGAAGGGCACCGGCGGTGCTCGTCACGGCTCGGCCCGCGTGCCGCAGTTCCGCGGCGGCGGCCGTGCCTTCGGTCCGGTGGTGCGTTCGCACGCCACCGACCTGCCGAAGAAGGTCCGCGCGCTTGCTCTCAAGCATGCGCTGTCGGCGAAGGCCAAGGACGGCGATCTGCTCGTGATCGACAAGGCCGCGCTGGAAGCCGCCAAGACCAAGGCGCTGCTCGGTCACTTCTCGGGCCTGGGCTTGACCAACGCGCTGATCATCGACGGCGCCGAGCTCAACAACGGCTTTGCCGCCGCAGCCCGCAACATCCCGAACATGGACGTGCTGCCGATCCAGGGCATCAACGTCTATGACATCCTGCGCCGTCAGAAGCTCGTTCTGACCAAGGCCGCCATCGATGCGCTGGAGGCGCGCTTCAAATGACGAAGAACATCGAGCCTCGCCATTACGACGTGATCGTCGCTCCGGTCGTCACCGAAAAGGCGACGCTGGCGTCCGAGCACAACAAGGTCCTGTTCAAGGTGGCTGCGAAGGCAACCAAGCCGCAGATCAAGGAAGCGATCGAGAAGCTGTTCGACGTCAAGGTCAAGAGCGTCAACACGCTGGTCCGCAAGGGCAAGACCAAGGTCTTCCGCGGCAATCTCGGTTCGCAGTCGAACACCAAGCGCGCGATCGTGACCCTCGAAGAGGGTCACCGGATCGACGTGACCACCGGTCTGTAAGGTCCTACGACGATGGCACTGAAGAAATTCAATCCCACGACGCCGGGCCAGCGCCAGCTGGTCATGGTCGATCGTTCAGCTCTCTACAAGGGCAAGCCGGTCAAGGCGCTCACCGAAGGCAAGCACTCCTCCGGCGGTCGCAACAACACCGGTCGCATCACCGTGCGTTTCCGCGGCGGCGGGCACAAGAAGACCCTGCGCACCGTCGACTTCAAGCGCGACAAGGTCGATGCGCCCGCGATCGTCGAGCGGCTGGAATACGATCCGAACCGCACCGCGTTCATCGCGCTGATCAAGTACGAAGACGGCACCCAGGCCTATATCCTGGCGCCGCAGCGTCTGGCGGTCGGCGATTCCGTCGTGGCCGGCAACTATGTCGACGTGAAGCCGGGCAACGTCATGCCGCTCGGCAACATGCCGGTCGGCACGATCATCCACAACATCGAGGTCAAGATCGGCAAGGGCGGCCAGCTCGCCCGTTCCGCGGGCACCTACGCCCAGCTCGTCGGTCGCGATCAGGACTATGTGATCGTCCGCCTGAACTCGGGCGAGCAGCGCCTGGTGCACGGCCGTTGCCGCGGCACGATCGGCGCGGTGTCGAACCCCGATCACATGAACACCTCGATCGGCAAGGCCGGCCGCACCCGTTGGATGGGCCGTCGCCCGCACAACCGCGGCGTCTCGATGAACCCGATCGACCATCCGCACGGCGGTGGTGAAGGTCGTACCTCGGGCGGTCGCCACCCGGTCACCCCGTGGGGCAAGCCGACCAAGGGCAAGAAGACCCGCAGCAACAAGTCGACCAACAAATTCATTCTCCTAAGCCGCCACAAGCGGAAGAAGTAAGGAACGCCGGACATGGTTCGTTCAGTCTGGAAAGGCCCGTTCGTCGAAGGCTCTCTGCTCAAGAAGGCAGATGCCGCGCGCGCGTCCGGCCGTCACGACGTCATCAAGATCTGGAGCCGTCGCTCGACCATCCTGCCGCAGTTCGTCGGCCTGACCTTCGGTGTCTACAACGGTCAGAAGCACGTTCCGGTAGCGGTCAACGAGGAAATGGTCGGTCACAAGTTCGGCGAGTTCTCGCCGACCCGGACCTTCCACGGCCACTCCGGTGACAAGAAAGCCAAGAAGGCTTGAGGATTAAACGATGAGCAAACCTAAGCGCGAACGGAGCCTCGCCGAGAACGAGGCCAAGGCGGTCGCCCGGATGCTGCGGGTGAGCCCGCAGAAGCTCAACCTGGTCGCCCAGCTCATTCGCGGCCGGAAGGCGTCTGCCGCACTTGCCGACCTGCAGTTTTCGCGCAAGCGGATCGCGGTCGACGTCAAGAAGTGCCTGGAATCGGCGATCGCCAATGCCGAGAACAATCACGACCTGGACGTCGACGATCTCGTCGTGACCCAGGCCTTCGTCGGCAACGGCCTCGTGATGAAGCGCTTTGCGGCGCGCGGTCGCGGCCGTTCGGGCCGCGTCTACAAACCATTTTCGCAGCTGACGATCATTGTTCGTCAGGTCGAAGCCGAAGCGGCGGCCTAAGGGTCGCAGGAGAATACGATGGGTCAAAAGATCAATCCGATCGGTCTGCGTCTCGGCATCAACCGGACCTGGGATTCCCGCTGGTTCGCCGGCAAGCAGGAATACGGCAAGCTGCTGCACGAGGACGTCAAGATCCGCGAGATCCTGCACAAGGAGCTCAAGCAGGCGGCCGTCGCCCGCATCGTGATCGAGCGTCCGCACAAGAAGTGCCGCGTCACCATCCACTCGGCGCGTCCGGGCGTGGTGATCGGCAAGAAGGGCGCCGACATCGACAAGCTGCGCAAGAAGGTCGCGGACATCACCTCGTCCGACGTTGTCATCAACATCGTCGAAATCCGCAAGCCGGAGCTCGATGCGACGCTGGTGGCCGAATCGATCGCGCAGCAGCTCGAGCGCCGCGTCGCGTTCCGCCGCGCCATGAAGCGCGCCGTGCAGTCGGCGATGCGTCTCGGCGCCGAAGGCATCCGCATCAACTGCTCGGGTCGTCTGGGCGGTGCGGAAATCGCCCGCATGGAGTGGTACCGCGAAGGCCGCGTGCCGCTGCACACGCTGCGCGCCGACATCGACTACGGCGTCGCGACCGCGTTCACGACCTTCGGCACCTGCGGCGTCAAGGTCTGGATCTTCAAGGGTGAGATCCTCGAGCACGATCCGATGGCCCAGGACAAGAGAATGGCCGAAGGCGAGACCGGTGGCGGTGGCGGCGGCCGGCAGCGCCGTGACAACGCTGCGGCCTGACGCCAGCACAGAGAATTTGAGGGCTTGAAGCCATGATGCAACCTAAGAAAACGAAGTTCCGGAAGGCGCATAAGGGCCGCATCCACGGCGTTGCGTCTTCGGGCGCGACGTTGGCGTTCGGCCAGTTCGGCCTGAAGGCGACCGAGCCTGAGCGCGTCACCGCGCGCCAGATCGAGGCCGCCCGCCGCGCGCTGACCCGCCACATGAAGCGTGCCGGCCGCGTCTGGATCCGCGTGTTCCCCGACGTTCCCGTGTCAAAGAAGCCCGCCGAAGTCCGCATGGGCTCCGGCAAGGGTTCGCCGGAATTGTGGGTCGCGCGCGTCAAGCCGGGCCGGGTGCTGTTCGAGATCGACGGCGTCAACACCCAGACCGCGCGTGAGGCGCTGACCCTGGCGGCCGCCAAGCTGCCGATCAAGACGCGCTTCGTCGAGCGCATTGCGGAGTAATGGCCATGGCCCAGATGAAGATCGAAGACATCCGCGCGATGAGCCCTGATCAGCAGGATGACGCCATCCTGAACCTGAAGAAGGAGCGCTTCAACCTGCGTTTCCAGCGCGCCACCGGGCAGCTCGAGAACACCTCGCGCCTGCGCGAGGCCCGCCGTGACATCGCCCGTATCAAGACCGTCGCCGCGCAGAAGCGCGCGAAAGAGAAGTAAGGGGCTTACGAAGATGCCGAAACGTACTTTGCAAGGCGTGGTCGTCAGCGACAAGACTGCCAAGACCGTCGTGGTGCGCGTCGATCGCCGCTTCACGCACCCGATCTACAAGAAGACGATCCGCCGTTCGAAGAACTACCACGCGCACGACGAGGACAACCAGTTCAAGCCGGGCGACATGGTGTGGATCGAGGAATCGAAGCCGATTTCGAAGTTGAAGCGCTGGATCGTGATCCGGGGCGAACACAAGAAAAGCGCCTGATCTGTTGGCTTTAGTCGGCTGACTTCAGGTAAATGTTGAGCGCCGGCTAGGCTGGCGCAAAGAGAAGAGGACGAGGTGCATCAATGATTCAGATGCAGACCAACCTCGACGTGGCCGACAATTCTGGCGCACGCCGTGTCATGTGTATCAAGGTGCTTGGGGGCTCCAAGCGCCGCTACGCCACGATCGGCGACATCATTGTCGTCTCGATCAAGGAAGCGATTCCGCGTGGCAAGGTGAAGAAGGGCGACGTGATGAAGGCCGTCGTGGTGCGTGTCCGCAAGGACATCCGCCGCGCCGACGGTTCGGTCATCCGTTTCGACCGTAACGCCGCCGTCCTGATCAACAACCAGGCCGAGCCGGTCGGTACCCGTATCTTCGGGCCCGTGCCGCGCGAGCTGCGCGCCAAGAACCACATGAAGATCATCTCGCTCGCGCCGGAGGTGCTGTGATGGCTGCGAAGATCCGCAAGGGCGACAAGGTCATCGTGCTGAACGGCCGCGACAAGGGCCGCAGCGGCGAGGTGTTCGAAGTGCGTCCGGACGCCGGCACGGCGCTCGTGCGCGGCATCAACATGGTCAAGCGTCACCAGAAGCAGACGCAGGCCCAGGAGGGCGGCATCATCTCGAAAGAGGCGCCGGTCCAACTGTCCAACATCGCGTATCTCGGCAAGGACGGAAAGCCGACGCGCGTCGGATTCAAGATTCTGGCGGACGGCAAGAAGATCCGCATCGCCAAGCGCTCGGGAGCTGAGATCGATGGCTGAGGCCGCTTATACGCCGCGCCTGCGCGCGGAATACGACGCGAAGATCCGCACGGAGATGACCGAGAAGTTCGGTTATGAGAACGTGATGCAGGTTCCGCGTCTGGACAAGGTCGTGCTGAACATGGGCGTTGGCGATTCCGTCAACGACCGCAAGAAGGCCGAGAACGCCGCTGCCGAATTGACCCTGATCGCCGGCCAGAAGGCGATCGTGACCTATTCGCGGATCGCGATCGCGACTTTCAAGCTGCGTGAGAACCAGCCGATCGGCTGCAAGGTCACGCTGCGCAAGGCCCGCATGTACGAGTTCATCGATCGCCTGGTGACGGTCGCGCTGCCGCGCGTCCGCGACTTCCGCGGTCTGAACCCGAAGAGCTTCGACGGCCGCGGCAACTACTCGCTCGGCCTCAAGGAGCACATCATTTTCCCCGAGATCGACTTCGACAAGGTCACGGAATCCCGCGGTATGGACATCACCGTCTGCACCACGGCCAAGACCGACGACGAGGCGAGGGCGTTGTTGACCGCTTTCAATTTCCCGTTCCGGCAGTGAGACGCTGACCTAAAGCCTCTCAAACRCGGATACCCAGGAGCCAAGCATGGCAAAGAAGAGTTCAGTCGAGAAGAACAACCGGCGCAAGCGGATGGTGAAGAACGCCGCCCCGAAGCGCGAGCGGTTGAAGGCGATCATCGCCGACAAGACGCTGCCGATGGAGGAGCGGTTCGCCGCCACCCTGAAGCTTGCGGAAATGCCGCGCAACTCGTCGGCGACCCGCATCCGTCTGCGTTGCGAGCTGTCGGGCCGTTCGCGCTCGAACTACCGCAAGACCAAACTGTCTCGTATCGCGATGCGCGACCTTGGCTCCAAGGGCATGGTCCCGGGCCTCGTGAAGTCGAGCTGGTAAGGAGGGTCGTTTAGATGTCTACGCACGATCCAATCAGCGATCTGATCACCCGTATCCGCAACGCGCAGATGCGCTCCAAGAGCAAGGTCTCGACGCCTGGTTCGAAGATGCGCGAGAACGTGCTCGAAGTGCTCAAGACCGAGGGCTACATCCGCGGTTACGCCACGCTCGAGCATTCCTCGGGCCGCAGCGAGATCGAGATCGAGCTGAAGTATTTCGACGGCGAGCCCGTCATCCGCGAGATCGAACGAGTTTCCAAGCCTGGGCGTCGCGTCTACGCCTCGGTGAAGGCTCTGCCGCGGGTCAATAACGGACTCGGCATTTCGGTGTTGTCGACGCCGAAGGGGATCATGGCCGACCACAGTGCGCGTGAAGCGAACGTGGGCGGTGAAGTCCTCTTCACGGTGTTCTGAGAAGGATTTTTGATCCATGTCACGTGTTGGCAAAAGGCCTGTGGCGGTGCCCTCGGGTGTTACCGCGACCGTCGACGGGCAGACCGTCAAGATGAAGGGGCCGAAGGGCCAGCTTCAGTTCGTCGTCCATGACGACGTCGAGGTGAAGCTCGAGAACGGCCAGGTCAAGGTGAACCCGCGGGTCGAGACCAACCGCGCGCGGGCGCTGTACGGTACCGCTCGCGCCCAGGTCGCGAATCTGGTCGAAGGCGTCACCAAGGGCTTCGAGAAGAAGCTCGAAATCACCGGCGTCGGTTACCGCGCCGCGATGCAGGGCAAGAACCTGCAGCTCGCGCTCGGCTACAGCCACGACGTGGTCTATGCGATCCCGGAAGGGATCACGATCACCGTGCCGAAGCCGACCGAGATCACGGTGACCGGCAGCGACATCCAGCGCGTCGGCCAGGTCGCGGCCGAAATCCGCGCCTATCGCCCGCCGGAGCCCTACAAGGGCAAGGGCGTCAAGTATGTTGGCGAATTCATCTTCCGCAAGGAAGGCAAGAAGAAGTAACGGAGCCGGTCATGTCGAAAGCCAAGGTTACGAATGCCCGGCGCAAGCGGAGTGTGCGGCTCAAGTTGCGCCGCTCCGGTGGCGGCCGTCCGCGTCTGTCGGTGTTCCGCTCGTCCAAGCACATCTACGCCCAGGTCATTGACGACCTGAAGGGCGAGACGCTGGCCTCTGCCTCCTCGCTCGAGAAGTCGATGCGCGACGGCGGCAAGACCGGCGCCGACATCGATGCGGCGAAGGCGGTCGGCAAGCTGCTGGCCGAGCGCGCCGCGGAGAAGGGCGTCAAGGAAGTCGTGTTTGATCGCGGCAGCTACCTCTACCACGGGCGCGTCAAGGCTCTTGCCGACGCAGCGCGTGAGAGCGGGCTGAGCTTCTAACAGAATTTGAGGATTGAGGCGTAAGCCTCTGAAGGATTGGAAAAATGGCAGAACGCGAACAACGTGGTGGACGCGATCAACGCGGCGGCGGACGTGACCGCCAGCAGCGCGAGGAGCGCGATAGCGAGTTCGTCGACAAGCTGGTCCACATCAACCGCGTGGCCAAGGTCGTCAAGGGCGGCAAGCGCTTTGGTTTCGCAGCGCTGGTCGTGATCGGCGACCAGAAGGGCCGCGCCGGTTTCGGTCACGGCAAGGCGCGCGAAGTGCCTGAGGCGATCCGCAAGGCGACTGAATCCGCCAAGCGCAATTTGACCCGCGTCTCGCTGCGCGAGGGCCGCACGCTGCACCACGACATCGCCGGCCGTCATGGCGCGGGCCGTGTCTACCTGCGCGCCGCGCCGGCCGGTACCGGCATCATCGCCGGCGGTCCGATGCGCGCCGTGTTCGAGACGCTCGGCGTCCAGGACGTGGTGGCGAAGTCGATCGGCTCGTCGAACCCCTACAACATGGTGCGCGCGACCTTCGATGCGCTGAAGCACCAGGATTCGCCGCGTTCGGTCGCAGCCCGCCGCAACATCAAGGTGTCCACTCTGCAGTCCCGCCGCATCGGTGGCGATGCCGAGGCGGCTGCGGACTAACGCAAGCTTTTCGGAGTAGACCACGATGGCCAAGGCCAGCAAGACGATCAAGCTTGAGCAGACCGGCAGCGCGATCCGCCGCCACCACTCGCAGCGCTCGACGCTGATCGGGCTCAAGCTCAACAAGATCGGCCGTACCAGCGAACTGCCGGATACCCCGGCGGTCCGCGGCATGATCGAGAAGGTTCACCATCTCGTCCGCATCGTCGACGAGAAGTAGGCAAGTGCGCGTGATCCCGGGAACCGGCTAGCGGTTTTCGGCCGAGATCATGCGCAAGAAACAAGGAGAAGGGCGATGAAGCTCAGCGATATCGCCGACAACGCCGGCTCGCGCAAGAAGCGCATGCGCGTCGGCCGTGGCATCGGTTCGGGCAAGGGCAAGCAGTCCGGCCGCGGCGGCAAGGGCCAGACCGCGCGTTCGGGCGTGCGCATCAAGGGTTTCGAAGGCGGCCAGATGYCGATGCATCGCCGTCTGCCCAAGCGCGGCTTCAACAACATCTTCCGCATCGAGTTCGCCGAGATCAATCTCGACCGGCTCCAGGAAGCGGTCGATGCCAAGAAGATCGACACCGGCAGCGTCGTGAACGTCGAGGCCCTGGTGAAGGCCGGCGTGCTGCGCCGCGCCAAGGGCGGCCTGCGGCTGCTCGGCCGTGGCGAGCTCAAGGCCAAGCTCAACATCGAAGTGCATGGCGCCTCGAAGACCGCGATTGAGGCGGTCGAGAAGGCCGGCGGCTCGGTGAAGATCCTCGCCCCTGCCAAGGAAGAAGGCGAGGCGGCGTAACAACTGCGTCATTGGCCCGCGGCTCGCGGGCCTTTACGCATGCGGGACGTGGACTTATCGAAGCCGAGCACCAGATAATGTCCGGCGTCCGCTAACTAAGCCCGGCCGCGGGTATGACGGCGCACAAGGCGGCGGGAGAAAGTCCAAGATGGCCTCAGCAGCGGAACAACTGGCAGCCAACCTCAATTTCGGCGCGTTTGCCAAGGCCGACGAGCTCAAGAAGCGCATCTGGTTCACCCTGGGTGCGCTGCTGGTTTACCGGCTCGGCACCTACATCCCGCTGCCCGGCATCGATCCCAACATCTGGGAGCAGGTGTTCCGTTCGCAGGCGGGCGGCATCCTCGGCATGTTCAACATGTTCGCCGGCGGCGGCATCCACCGCATGGCGATCTTCGCGCTGAACATCATGCCGTACATCTCGGCCTCGATCATCATTCAGCTTCTGACCACCGTCTCGCCCCAGCTCGAGGCGCTGAAGAAGGAAGGCGAGGCGGGCCGCAAGACGCTGAACCAGTACACCCGCTATCTCACCGTGATCCTGGCCGCGTTCCAGTCCTATGGCATCGCGGTCGGTCTCGAAGGCGCCGGCAATGTCGTCAGCGACCCCGGCCTGTTCTTCCGTCTCTCCACCGCGATCACGCTGACCGGCGGCACCATGTTCCTGATGTGGCTGGGCGAGCAGATCACCTCGCGCGGCATCGGCAACGGCATCTCGCTGATCATCCTGTCCGGCATCGTCGCCGAGCTGCCGGCGGCGCTCGCCAACATGCTCGAGCTCGGCCGTCAGGGCGCGATGTCGACCGGCCTGATCCTCGTCGTCATCATCATGGCGGTCGCCGTGATCGCCTTCATCGTGTTCATGGAGCGGGCGCAGCGCCGGTTGCTGATCCAGTATCCGAAGCGCCAGGTCGGCAACAAGATGTTCGAGGGCCAGTCCTCGCATCTGCCGCTCAAGCTCAACACCTCGGGCGTGATCCCGCCGATCTTCGCGTCCTCGCTGCTGCTGCTGCCGACAACGGTGGCCAACTTCAACGCGGGCAGCGGGCCGGAGTGGTTCCAGTGGATCACCACCCAGCTCGGCCACGGCCGTCCGCTGTTCCTGATCCTCTATCTCGCGCTGATCGTGTTCTTCGCGTTCTTCTACACCGCGATCGTGTTCAACCCGACCGAGACTGCGGACAATCTGAAGAAGCACGGCGGCTTCATTCCGGGCATCCGTCCCGGCGAGCGCACCGCGGAATATATCGACTACGTGCTGTCGCGCGTCACCGTGCTCGGCGCGATCTATCTGGCGATCGTCTGCTTGATTCCCGAAATCCTGATCTCCTACGCCTCGGTGCCGTTCTACTTCGGCGGCACGTCGCTGCTGATCGTCGTCAGCGTCACCATGGACACGGTGGCGCAGGTGCAGGGCTATCTGCTCGCCCATCAGTACGAGGGCCTGATCCGGAAGTCGAAGCTGCGGGGCCGCCGCAGGTAGAGTTCCATCGCATATGACGACCGAGCTCGCGCGCCGCATCGCTATCACGATCGGCGCGCTGCTTCTTTTCAGGCTCGGCACGCAGATCCCGATCGCGGGACTGGATGTTTCGCGCCTCTCCTCGTTACCCAGCTTGAACGGCCGCCTTTCGCTCTTTGCGCTCGGCCTCATTCCCTATCTGACCGCGGCGATCTTTGTCCGGTTGCTGTCGGTGGTGTGGCGCGGCCTTAGTTCGCTGGAGCGGTCGGGCGAGGACGGCCGGCGAAAAGTCGCCCGCGCCACGCTCGTGCTCACGCTGGCTCTTGCTGCCTTTCAGGCCTACGGCATCGCCTCCGCGCTGACTTCCATTCCGGAGCTCGTCAGGAATCCGGACGGCTGGTTCATGATGACGGCGACAGCCTCGATGGTTGGTGGCGTCTTCGTGCTGGTGTGGCTGAGCGAACAGATTACCCGCTACGGCATTGGCAACGGCCTGGCGCTGATCCTGAGTGTCGGCATACTCGTCTCCCTGCCGCGAGACGTCGCCGGCATCGCAGATGTCGTGCGGAGCGGGGCGGTCTCTGGCAATCTCGTATTCATCCACGCTGTGTTCTGGGTCGTGACCGTCGCCGTCATCGTGCTCGTCGAAGGCGCGCGGCGAAATGTGCGAGTCGAGTTCGGTGCGCTCAATGTCGGCGTACGGCAATTGCCGACGCGCGCCGGCGTGCTGCCGATCAAGCTCAACAGCGCCGGGTTCCTGATTCCAGTCACCGTGGCTCCGTGGATCTTCTTCCTGCCGCTGGCCTTTGCGGGGTTCTTCCTGGGAGGCGATCATCCCCTGGTCGCCGCAGCCCACCGGCACCTCCAGTTGGGGCAGCCGGCGCACATGATCCTCGTGTCGATCGCCGTGTTCGCGCTTGCCTTCGTCTACACTGCCTATGTCCTCGATCCCGAACAGACGGCAAAATCCCTAGTGGCTCGCGACGGCACAATTCCCGGCGTCGCGTCCGGCGAAGCCACGGCCGACTATCTCGATCGCGTCGTGTCATTGACGACGGTCGTCGGAGCCGTCTACCTGACTGCGCTGCAGCTGATTCCAGAGGTCTTCGAGCTTTACGGGATCGGTCTGCCTTATAGTATGGTCGTCGATGGCGGTGCGGCGCTGGTTGTCGTCTGCACTGTTCTTGATATCAAAACACAGGTGCGCGACGTATCGCTCACCAATCCGGGGGGCGTACGCCGATGAGAATTATACTTCTGGGACCGCCGGGGTCGGGCAAGGGGACCCAGGCGCAGCTGCTGGTGCAGCGCTATGGCATCGTCCAGCTCTCGACCGGTGAGATGTTGCGCGCGGCCGTTGCGGCCGGAACGCCGGTCGGGCTGAAGGCCAAGGAGATCATGGCCAGTGGCGGTCTCGTGCCCGACGACGTCGTGGTCGGAATCATCTCCGACCGGATCGACCAGCCGGACGCCAAAAACGGTTTCATCCTCGACGGATTTCCGCGCACCGTGCCGCAGGCCGAAGCCCTGGATGAGCTCTTGAAGCACAAGCACATGAAGCTCGATGCGGTGATTGAGCTTCGCGTCAACGAGAGCGCGCTTTTGAGTCGCGTCGAGACCCGCGTGGCCCAGATGCGGGAGCGCGGCGAGGAGGTCCGGGTCGACGACACGCCGGAGGTGCTGACCAAGCGACTCGCCAGCTACCGCAGCCTGACGGAACCGCTGATTCACTACTATTCCGAGCGGCGGAAGCTCTCGACCATCGACGGCATGATGGCCATCGACGAGGTGACCCGCGCCATCCACCGCCTCCTGCTGGCGCTCGGAGCGATCGAGCCGAAGACGCATGCCAGAAGTGCGGCCAAGGCGGCGCCCGCCAAGAAGGGGGCTAAGAAGGCCAAGGCAGCCAGGACGGCAGCCAAAAAGCCGGCGAAAACGGCCAAAAAGGCTGCCAAATCCGCCAAAAAGGCGGCCAAGACCGCCGTGAAGGGGGCCAAGAAGGCAGCGAAGAAGGCCGTCAAGAAGGCAGCCAAAAAGGCCGCCAAGAAGGCTGTCAAAAAGGGTGCCAAAAAGGCCCCAAAAAAGGTCACGAAAAAGCGAGCTAAACGCTAGCAGCGGTTGACGAAAGCCCCCTGAATCCCTTAATAAGCCCCGCATCCAAGTCGGATAGTTTCAGACGATGCCGGGCCCCAGGAAGACCGGGGGTGGGCGTCGTGTTCGCGTTTGTGAACACCTGCCCGAGAACACAAGCACTTAAAGCCTGGTCCTGACGAGGATCGGCAACAGGAGAGAAGGCCTTGGCCCGTATTGCCGGCGTGAACATTCCCACCAACAAGCGCGTGCTCATCGCGCTCCAGTACATCCATGGCATCGGTCAGAAGATCGCCGGGGAGATCCTGGAAAAGGTGAAGATCCCCGAAGACCGTCGCGTCAATCAGCTCAGCGACGCCGAAGTGCTCCAGATCCGCGAAGTGATCGACCGCGACTATCTCGTCGAGGGCGACCTGCGTCGTGAGGTCGGCATCAACATCAAGCGTCTGATGGACCTCGGCTGCTATCGCGGCCTGCGCCATCGTCGCGGTCTGCCGGTGCGCGGCCAGCGTACCCACACCAATGCGCGTACGCGCAAGGGTCCGGCCAAGGCCATCGCCGGCAAGAAGAAGTAAGTTTTCGAATCCAATCGCGGCGTGTGGCGACAGGGGATGACCCGTTCGCCACGCGCCTTTCGTTCCACAGGTGTAGCCGCTGGCATTACGGCGGCGTTTGAGATCTCCAGGAAAGGTACTCTATGGGCAAGGAAGCCACCCGCGTTCGTCGTCGTGAGCGCAAGAACATCGCCTCCGGCGTCGCGCACGTGAACTCGTCGTTCAACAACACGACCATCACCATCACCGACGCGCAGGGCAACACCATTGCCTGGTCCTCCGCCGGCACGATGGGCTTCAAGGGCTCGCGCAAGTCGACCCCCTATGCCGCGCAGGTTGCCGCCGAAGACGTGTCCAAGAAGGCGCAGGAGCACGGCATGCGCACGCTGGAAGTCGAAGTCGCCGGTCCCGGTTCGGGCCGTGAGTCGGCACTCCGCGCGCTTCAGGCCGCGGGCTTCACCGTCACCTCGATCCGCGACGTGACCACGATCCCGCACAACGGTTGCCGTCCCCGCAAGCGTCGGCGCGTTTGATACGAGGTCGCGGACGCCATTGTCGTCCGCGATGACTTTTCTAAGAAGCCGCGGGTGCGACCCGCGGCCTTTCTCCAACGCCAGTGTCTGCAACGGCAGTTCGACTGGCCTGTATGGGTGAAACAGTGACGATCCAGAAAAATTGGCAAGAACTGATTCGGCCGAACAAGCTCCAGGTGACCCCCGGTAGCGATCCGGTCCGCTTTGCGACCATCGTCGCCGAGCCGCTCGAGCGCGGCTTCGGCCAGACGCTCGGCAACGCGCTGCGGCGCATCCTGCTGTCCTCGCTGCAGGGCGCGGCGGTGCAGTCGGTGCACATCGACGGCGTGCTGCACGAGTTCTCCTCGATCGCGGGCGTCCGTGAGGACGTCACCGACATCGTGCTCAACATCAAGGACATCTCGATCAAGATGCAGGGCGAAGGCCCCAAGCGCATGGTCGTCAAGAAGTCCGGTCCGGGCGTCGTCACCGCCGGCGACATCCAGACCGTCGGCGACGTCGTGGTGCTCAATCCGGACCTGCAGATCTGCACGCTGGACGAGGGCGCCGAGATCCGCATGGAGTTCACGGTCGCGACCGGCAAGGGCTATGTCCCGGCCGAGCGCAACCGCCCCGAGGACGCGCCGATCGGCCTGATCCCGGTCGACAGCCTGTTCTCGCCGGTCCGCAAGGTCTCCTACAAGGTCGAGAACACCCGCGAGGGCCAGATCCTCGACTACGACAAGCTGACCATGACGATCGAGACCAACGGCGCGATCTCGCCGGATGACTCGGTGGCTTACGCCGCCCGCATCCTCCAGGATCAGCTCAACGTGTTCGTCAATTTCGAAGAGCCGCGCAAGGAAGTCGCCCAGGAGATCATCCCGGACCTCGCCTTCAACCCGGCCTTCCTCAAGAAGGTGGACGAGCTCGAGCTGTCGGTGCGTTCGGCCAACTGCTTGAAGAACGACAACATCGTCTACATCGGCGACCTCGTGCAGAAGTCGGAAGCGGAAATGCTCCGCACCCCGAACTTCGGCCGCAAGTCGCTGAACGAGATCAAGGAAGTGCTGGCCCAGATGGGTCTGCACCTCGGCATGGAAGTGCCGGGCTGGCCGCCGGAGAACATCGACGAGCTCGCCAAGCGCTTCGAGGATCACTACTAAGCTTTTGTCGTTCCGGGGCGATGCGACAGCATCGAACCCGGGACCTCGAGATTCCGGGTTCGGCTCTGCGAGCCGCCCCGGAATGACGACCGGGCGAACGCAGGCAGCCCACCTGAGCAACATGTCCGACGAACCGTCGCGGCAGTTTTTACGTAAGGAATAGACACATGCGTCACGGCAAGGTTCATCGGAAGCTCAACCGCACCGCCGAGCATCGCAAGGCGATGTTCGCCAACATGTGCGCCTCGCTGATCAAGCACGAGCAGATCGTCACCACGCTGCCGAAGGCCAAGGAACTGCGTCCGATCGTCGAGAAGCTCGTCACCCTCGGCAAGAAGGGCGGCCTGGCCATGCGCCGCCAGGCGATCTCGGAGATGCGCGACAAGGATCAGGTCAGGAAGCTCTTCGACACGCTCGCCACCCGCTACAAGGACCGCCAGGGCGGCTACACCCGCATCATCAAGGCCGGCTTCCGCTACGGCGACAACGCGCCGATGGCCGTGATCGAGTTCGTCGACCGCGACGTCGATGCCAAGGGCCAGGACTCCGGCCCGGTGCAGGAAAAGGAAGCCGACGCGGCGTAAGCCGTTTCAGCAGGTACGGAATTGAAAGCGGCGCCCTCGGGCGCCGCTTTTGTTTTGGGGCTGGCGAAGATCCGACAGACTATTCTTCCTTGATCCCCGCCCTTTGCGCGATCTCCTTCATCTCGGCGGTCTCCTTGCCGATGGCTCCTGCCCAATCGCTGTAGCGCATGAAGCCCGGTTCGAAGCCGACCTTGGTGAAGCGCTCGATGACGGAAGGGCTGTTGATGATCTCCTCCAGCGTCGCCGACAGCTTGTCGCGAACGGCCGGCGGCAGCCCTTTGGGCGCGACCACCGCGCCCCAGGACGCGAAGTCGATGTTGCCATAGCCGAGTTCGGCGAGCGTCGGCACGTCGGGCAGGTAGGGCGTGCGCTTGCCGGAGAACACCGCGAGCACCTTGACGGTGCCCGCCTCGATCTGCGGCTTCACGGCGATCACGGTGTCGACGTGGTACTGAATGTGCTTGCCGATGAGGTCGTTCATCGCCGGGGCACTACCCTTGTAGGGCAGGTGGACCATCTTGACCCCGGCACTCGACTTGAACAGCTCGCCGGCGAAATGCGAGACGGTCGCGACGCCGAACGATGCGAGCGACAGCTTGTCGGGATTGGCCTTCGCCTCGGCGACGAGCGAGGCCACGTCCTTGACCGGATTGTCGTTGTAGGTGACCAGCGCCAGCGTGATCTTGCCGACCTGGCCGAGCGGCTCGAAATCCTTGGCCGCGTCGTAAGGCACGCTTTCCTTCACGGCTGCCGGCAGCGTGAAGCTCGAGTTTGAGCTGAAGAACAGGGTGTATCCGTCAGGCGCCGAGCGCGCGACCTCCTTGGCCGCGATCGTGGTGCCGCCCCCGGGACGGTTCATGATGATCACGGGCTTGCCGAGCCGCGTCTCCAGTTCGCCGCCGATGATGCGCGCGACCACGTCGGAGGCGCCGCCCGGTGGGAAGGGGACGATCAATTGCAACGATTTCTCCGGATAGACCGCTTGAGCCGGCGCGGGCGAATTAGCCCCCATCAAGCCGACCAGTCCGAGGATAATCGTGAGAGCCGTACGCTTCATCGCATAGTTCTTCCGTGTTCACATGAGTAGCCGTGCTGCTAGCAATAATCGTTCCAGCCGCGGTTCAGGCAGGGTGTCTACGTTGTCGCAGGAAAAGTGCCAGGCGTCTCACTGATTGGTGAGCGCCGATTGCGGCCCGATCCGCCGCGCCCGATATCCCATTATCGATCCGATGGAGATACTACATGAACATAGACCTTTCCGGAAAAACTGCCCTCGTGACCGGCTCGACCGCCGGCATCGGCCACGCCATTGCAAAAGGCCTTGCCGGCTCGGGCGCGAGCGTGGTGATCAACGGCCGTGGCCAGGACAAGGTCGATGCGGCCGTACGCAAGCTGGAAGGCGCGGGGGCTAAGGTTCGCGGCATCGCCGCCGACGTCTCGACCGCTGCAGGCTGCAAGGCGCTGGTGGCGGCGCTGCCGGAGGTCGACATCCTCATCAACAATGCCGGCATCTTCGAGCCTAAGGAGTTTTTCGACATCCCGGACGAGGACTGGACGCGTTTCTTCGAGGTCAACGTGATGAGCGGCGTGCGGCTGTCGCGCGCATACATGAAGGGCATGCTCAAGCGCAACTGGGGCCGTGTCGTCTTCATCTCATCCGAGTCCGGGCTCAACATTCCCGTCGAGATGGTTCACTACGGCATGACCAAGACCGCCCAGCTCTCGGTCGCGCGCGGGCTGGCGCAGCTCACCCGCGGCACCGGCGTCACGGTCAATTCGGTGCTGCCGGGTCCGACCATGTCGGAAGGCGTCGAGACCTTCGTCAAAGATCTCGCCAAGCAGAACGGCCAGTCGGTGGATGAAGCCGCGGCCAATTTCGTCAAGCAGCATCGCCCGAGCTCGTTGTTGCAGCGCTTTGCCAGCGTCGACGAGATTGCCAATATGGTGGTCTATGTTGCGTCGAAGGAGGCGTCCGCGACCAATGGCGCGGCGCTGCGCGCGGAAGGCGGCATCGTCAATACCATCGCTTGAGGCGATGCGCATGCCAGCCTATGTGATCTCCGAGGTCGAGGTGCGCGATCAGGCGATGATGGAAGCCTATCGCGCGCTTGCGGCGCAGACTATCACGCGATATGGCGGCCGCTACCTCGCGCGCGGCGGTGCTGCCGAGGTGGTGGAGGGCGGCCCGCCGCCCAAGACCATCATCATCGTGGAATTTCCATCGATGGCGCGGGCACGCGAATGGTACGCCTCGGCCGAATATGCCGAGGCGCTGAAGCTGCGGCGGACGGCGCTGGAGCGGCGGCTGATGTTCGTCGAGGGTGTGACGCCGTAGCGAGTCTCGTCATGGCCGGGCTTGTCCCGGCCATCCACGCATCACCGCGTATGAGGATGGACGTGGATGCCCGGGTCAAGCCCGGGCATGACGGAGCCTTTGGCTGCTACCACCCCTCCAGCACGATCTTGCCGCGCGATTTGCCGCTCTCGAGCAACGCATGCGCGCGCTTGAGGTTGGCCGCGTTGATGGTGCCAAGGGTCTGGTCGAGCGTGGTGCGCAGCACGCCCTTGTCGATGAGGTCGGCGACGTCGTTGAGCAGATGATGCTGCGCGATCATGTCGGCGGTCTGGAACGAGGACCGCGTGAACATCGATTCCCAGTGCACCGAGATCGCCTTGCCCTTGAACGTGCTCGCGGCGAACTCCAGCGGATCGTCGATCAGGCCGAACTTGCCCTGCGGCGCCATGAACTCGGCGATCGCCTTGTAGTGCTGGTCGGTGAAGGTGAGGCTCGCCACCAGCGCGACCGGCGGCAGCTTGAGCTTCTCGATCTGCTCCTTCATCGGCTTGCCGTGGTCGATCACGGCATGCGCGCCGAGGTCGAGGCACCATTTTTGCGACTCCGGCCGCGTCGCGGTGGCGAGCACCGTCAGCCCGGTGAGGCGGCGGGCGAGCTGGATCAGGATCGAACCGACACCGCCGGCGCCGCCCGTGATCAGCAGCGTGCGCGGATCGACGCTCTTGCCGGGCACCGCGCCGAGGCGATCGAACAGCAGCTCCCATGCGGTAATGGAGGTGAGGGGGAGGGCGGCTGCCTGCGCGAACGACAGCCTCTTCGGCTTGTTGCCGACGATGCGCTCGTCGACCAGGTGGAATTCGGAGTTGGTGCCCTGGCGCAGGATCGAGCCGGCGTAAAACACCTCGTCGCCCGGCTTGAACAGCGTCACATCGGGCCCGACGGCATCGACCACGCCGGCTGCATCATAACCGAGGATCTTCACCTCGCCCTCGGGCGGAGCGGCGCGCTTGCGCACCTTGTAATCGACCGGATTGGCCGAGATCGCCTTCACGGCGACACGGATATCGCGCCCTTTGGGCTCGGGCTTTGCGGTCTCGAAATCGATCAGTGAATCCACATCCTCGATCGGAAGCGATTTTTTGTAGCCGATGGCCTTCATGGCTTGTCTTCTCCATCAGATGGCGCGCAGCTCGTGATGTGCGCCCGCCGCTGTAACTGTCCCGCTAGCGCCCATTTGGCAAGTACTGTAAATTGAGGGATATAGTCCCTGTT
Organism: Bradyrhizobium sp. P5_C12; assembly: GCF_054049735.1. Taxonomy (NCBI): domain Bacteria; kingdom Pseudomonadati; phylum Pseudomonadota; class Alphaproteobacteria; order Hyphomicrobiales; family Nitrobacteraceae; genus Bradyrhizobium; species Bradyrhizobium sp. P5_C12. Next base: position 56,675 of record NZ_JBFULU010000004.1, on the reverse strand, counting down.
TGGATACTATTGGGAAAACACGCATGAAACGGCGCGACTTCACCCGTCGTCCCGGCTGCTCGGTCGAGGCGACGCTGGATCTGATCGACGGCAAGTGGAAGGGCGTGATCCTCTACCACCTCCAGGACGGCACCCAGCGCTTCGGCGAATTGCGCCGCCGGATGCCCGGCATCACCCAGCGCATGCTGACCAAGCAGCTTCGCGCGCTCGAGCAGGACAAGCTCGTCATCCGCAAGGTCTATGCTGAAGTGCCGCCGCGGGTGGAATATTGCCTCTCCGAGCTCGGCGAGAGCCTGCGGCCGGTCATCGATATTCTCAAGGCCTGGGGTGAGAGCCACCAGGAGCGGCTGTCCTGCGCGCCGGCGCCGGACGCGGAGCCGGCCAAGAAGCCAAAACGCGCGGCGTGATCGCAGAGAAGCGCGTGCCGCATTTTCGCTGCCGTCCCGGGCTCGCGCTTTCGCGCGCCCGGGACGACAAGTGAGTGGTGCGGAGGCAGATCGCCTCAGAACGCGAACTGCGTGCGCATCGCGATGGCGTCGTACTTCGAGCCGACATCGGCGGTGGAGACCGGCGAGGCCTGCTTCGACACCGTGCCATGCAGATAATCGAGCATGAAGCGGACGTTGCCGTTGACGTACCAGTTGAGCGCCAGCGTGTAGACCGTCTGCCGGCCGCCGGCGATGCCGTTGGCGGTCGCGAGCTGGTTGTTGAGGTCGACCGTCGAGAAGCGCCCCGCGATTTCCCACGCGCCCCAGCCGCCGCCGTCGAGCGAGAACGGGTGCGCCGGCTTCACGCCGGCATAGGCCGCGTTCGCCGCATTGTAGCTCCGGCCTTCGCCGGTCAGCACATAGCCGGCCTGCGCATAGCCGCCCTGGAATTTCAGGCTCGGTGCGCCGACCAGGGGCACGCTGGTGTTGGCGGTGCGGTCGATGTTGTACCAGAAGTACTCGCCTTGGACGATGAACGGCCCATAGGTCGCTGCCGCTTCGACGCTGTAGACCTGCGCGCCCGAGACGTTGGGGATCGCACCGGTCGAGACCAGCGCCGTCGGGTCGAGGCGCAATTCCGGCCGGTCGCTGAGCGTGAGCGTTTGCGTGTTGGCGATCAGGTTGCGCGGCGGCTGGATCAGCCACTCCGCGTCGGCGCCGATATGCACCGAGTAGTCCTTGCCGCTGATCGGGTTGCCGGCGATACGCGCCACCGCGCCATACTGCTCGCTCGTGCCCGCCGGCGCGGCGCTCGAAGCGGAGTGGATCGCGCCTGTCGCAGGTCCCGTGACGTAGCCGCCGATCCACAGCTGGTCGGTGAACCAGCGCGTGCCAACGGCGGAGCGGAAATCGCCCGCGGCAATGTTGGTGGCGATGATGCCGGACGAGGCGCGCTCCATGAACAGGGTGTCATTGGAGCTCGTGGCTTCATCGAGCGTGTAGGGCAGGTCCATGACGCCGATTTCGACGGCCATCTTGCCGCCGAACGGCTTCAGGCCGGTGTAGCTGAGATAGGCGTTCTCGATGCCGGAGACGGCGCCGCCGGGCAGCGATCCCGGAGCTGCGCCGCCAAATCCGTCGGACGCGCCGCCGAAATCGTAGATCAGCGCGTAATTCCAGTCGTCGAGGAATTTGCCGGTGACGCCGATGCGCGCGCGGCGGACGTTCTGGCCGCTGTCGAGCTTCTGCGGGACCGTGGCCGCGGTGTTGGGACGATAGTCGTAGCCACCGACATCGTAGTGCAAGCGGCTGGCGATCGCGACGCAGTTCGCCCCATCGGCGGTGCAAATGGTCGGCCGGTTGTTCGGCATCGTCACGACGACGCCGGACGCAGGCGCCGGCCCCTTGAGCGGGATCGCCGCGTTCGCATTGGCGACGACCGCCTTCGCCTCCGAGCGCGCCTCGGCCTTTGCTTCGGCCTTGGCTTCCGCTTTGGCCTTCGCCGTGGCCGCCGTGTTCGCGGCGGTCTGGCTCTGGAGCTTGTCGAGCTTCTGCTCCAGCAACTTCAATTGCTGCTTCAGCAGTGCGATCTCCTGTTCACTGCTGCTTGCCGATTGAGCCTGGGCCTGCGAGGCCGCCAGCGCGCCGGCGAGCCCAATCGCCGCGGCTGCAATTCTTGTCCTGCTCACGTCACGCCTCCATCATTTGACGAACTTCCCCAAGTCTTAGGCGGAGAGCCTAGGAACGATCGATGACTGCCCCGCGACGGCGCGCTTCGGTTGCTTGGTTCCCACTGGTGCAAATTCGCCGCAACCGAATCCACCACGGGATAGAATGCTGGATGGTGCGCGTCATGCCAATCTGTGGTGCCCGGCGGTTTGCGATTTCGCACGGAGGCTTGCATTCCGGTGACACCCGGAAGGGGGTGAATATTGCCGTCTGGCGCCCTTCTATTGGCGGGCGAAGGCGCCTATATTCCGGCGTCTTTTCCGAGAGGTAGGAATGTTTCGATCGACCCGGACCGCCGTCGTCACGGCATTGTGCATAGCGTTTTCGGCCCACTTCAATCCGGCTGCTGCGCAGGACCGCCGTGTCCCGTCGTCGCCGGCCGAGCTGCGGCTGTCCTATGCGCCGATCGTGCAGCGGGTGCAGCCGGCGGTGGTCAACGTCTATGCCGCCAAGGTGGTGCAGAACCGCAATCCGCTGCTCGATGACCCGATCTTCCGCCGCTTCTTCGGCGTGCCGGGCCAGCAGCCCGAGCAGATGCAGCGCTCGCTCGGCTCCGGCGTCATCGTCGATGCCTCCGGTCTCGTCGTCACCAACGTCCACGTCATCGAGGGCGCCGACCAGGTCAAGGTGTCGCTGTCGGACAAGCGCGAGTTCGAGGCCGAGATCCTGCTGAAGGATCCGCGCACCGACCTCGCGGTGCTGCGCCTCAAGGACACCAAGGAAAAATTCCCCACCCTCGACTTCACCAACTCCGACGAGCTTCTGGTCGGCGACGTCGTGCTCGCGATCGGCAATCCCTTCGGCGTGGGGCAGACCGTGACCCACGGCATCATCTCCGCGCTCGCGCGCACGCAGGTCGGCATCACCGACTACCAGTTCTTCATCCAGACCGATGCGGCGATCAATCCAGGCAATTCGGGCGGTGCACTGGTCGACATGAGCGGCAAGCTCGCCGGCATCAACACCGCGATCTATTCGCGCTCCGGCGGCTCGCAGGGCATCGGCTTCGCGATCCCCGCCAACATGGTCCGCGTCGTCGTCGCCTCCGCCAAGGGCGGCGGCAAGGCCGTGAAGCGGCCATGGCTGGGTGCGCGGCTGCAGGCGGTGACGCCCGACATCGCCGAGAGCCTCGGCCTGCGCTCGCCGACCGGCGCGCTGGTCGCAAGCGTGGTCGCCAACGGTCCCGCCGCAAAGGCCGGGCTGAAATCCTCCGACCTGATTGTCACGATCGACGGCCAGACCGTGGACGATCCCAATGCCTTCGACTATCGCTTCGCCACCCGTCCGCTCGGCGGCACCGCGCAGATCGACGTGCAGCGCGGCGGCAAGCCGGTCAAGCTGACGGTGGCGCTGGAGACGGCGCCCGACACCGGCCGCAACGAGCTCGTCATCACCGCCCGCTCGCCGTTCCAGGGCGCAAAGGTCTCGACCATCACCCCGGCGGTCGCCGACGAGCTGCATCTCGACGCCGACACCGAAGGTGTCGTGATCACCGATATCGGCGGCGATACTGCGGCTGCGAATGTCGGCTTCCAGAAGGGCGACGTCATTCTGTCGGTCAACAACCAGAAGATCAGCAAGACCGGCGACATCGAGAAAGCGGCCGGTGAACGCCAGCGGATCTGGCGCATTACGCTGGTGCGCGGCGGCCAGCAGATCAACGTCACGCTCGGCGGATGAGTCCAAAGCGACCACAGGAGACGCCGACTCTCTTTGCCGCGGCGGGGCTCGACCACGACGCTCCGCATCCGCTGCCGGACCGCCTGCGTCCGCGTGCATTGTCTGAGGTCGTCGGCCAGGACCATATTCTCGGGCCCGACGGCGCGCTGACGCGCATGCTGGAGACGCGTACGCTGGGCTCGCTGGTGTTCTGGGGCCCGCCCGGCACCGGCAAGACCACGGTGGCGCGGCTGCTCGCGGATGCGACCGACCTGCATTTCGAGCAGATCTCCGCGGTGTTTTCCGGCGTCGCCGATCTCAAGAAGGCCTTTGACGCCGCCCGCGCCCGCCGCGAGATGGGCAAGGGCACGTTGCTGTTCGTCGACGAGGTGCACCGCTTCAACCGCGCCCAGCAGGATTCGTTTCTGCCGGTGATGGAAGACGGCACGGTGGTGATGGTCGGCGCCACCACCGAAAACCCGTCCTTCGAGCTCAACGCGGCGCTGCTGTCGCGCGCCCGCGTGCTGGTGTTTCGTTCGCTCGACGCAGACGCGATCGAAAAGCTGTTCGCGCATGCCGAGGCAGTCGAGGGCCGAAAGCTGCCGCTCGATGCCGAGGCGCGCGCCGTGCTGGTGCGCATGGCCGACGGCGACGGAAGGGCATCGCTGACGCTCGCCGAAGAGGTCTGGCGTTCGGCGCGGGCGGATGAGATTTTCAATGCCGCGCAGTTGCAGGATATCCTGCAGCGCCGTGCGCCGATCTACGACAAGTCGGCCGACGGCCATTACAACCTGATCTCGGCGCTGCATAAGTCGGTGCGTGGCTCCGATCCCGATGCCGCGCTGTATTATCTCGCGCGCATGCTCGATGCCGGCGAGGACCCGCTGTTCCTGGCCCGCCGCGTCGTCCGCATGGCGGTCGAGGACATCGGGCTCGCCGACCCGCAGGCGCTCGTCATCGCCAATGCCGCGAAGGACGCCTTCGACTTCCTCGGCCATCCCGAAGGCGAACTCGCCATCGCGCAGGCCGTGGTCTATCTCGCCACCGCCCCGAAATCGAACGCGGTCTACACCGCCTTCGGCACGGCGATGCAGGTCGCCAAACAGGCCGGCTCGCTGCTGCCGCCCAAGCACATCCTCAATTCGCCGACCAAGCTGATGAAGTCGGAGGGCTACGGCTCCGGCTACGCATATGACCACGATACCGCCGACGCCTTTTCGGGGCAGGACTACTTTCCGGAAGCCCTGGGCCGGCAGACCTTCTACGACCCGCCCGAGCGCGGTTTTGAGCGGGAGATCCGGAAGCGGCTGGATTACTGGGCGAAGCTGCGCAAGGAGCGGGGCGGAAAATAGGGCTTCTGAAACCAGCAGCATGAGTACATTTACGGTTTACGTAACACGTAAATCTTGCTACTCGGCTGAGGAAATCCCATGCCTCATACATCGACACATCCCGGCGAGCATCTTGCCGAAGAGCTGCGAGAGCTCGGCATAACGGCCGCGGAGCTGGCGCGTCAGATCGATGTGCCAGTGAATCGCATCACCGGCATCATCAACGGGCAGCGCGGCATTACCGCGGATACGGCGCTGCGTCTTGGTCATTGGTTCGGTACGAGCCCGCAATTCTGGATGAACCTGCAACAGCAATATGAGCTGCGGCTGGCCGAGAAAGAGGTGGGCGCGCAGGTTGCGTCGCTGCCCCGCCGCGCCAACGCGCAGTCGACACGAAAGCTTGGAAAAACCGCATGAGCCGCCGCATCAAGAGAATGAACCCAAAGCCTCGCGAGCGCGACGAGCGCAAGGAGGGGCGTCCGTTCAAGGCGCGCGGTGCGTCAAAGGCCGGCCCGCGGCCGGGCGGCAAGCCCGGCAGCCAGCCGCCGCGCTTTGCGGCCGAGCGCGCCGAGCGGCGCGCGCCTAAAACGGCGCCGGAAACGCCCGCGCCGGCAAAACCCGTCGAGGCGCTGCTGCCGACCAAGGTGCAGACGGTCAAGGTCACGGCGGACGAGAACAACATGCGCGTCGACCGCTTTCTGGAAGCGCGCTTTCCCGGCCTGTCGTTCTCCCACATCCAGCGCGTCGTGCGCAAAGGCGAGCTGCGCGTCGACGGCAAGCGGGTCGACAGCAAGGATCGTCTGGAAGAGGGCCAGAGCGTCCGTATTCCGCCCTTGAAGCTCGATACGCCGAAAGCGCCGAGTGCGCTCTCGGAAGCCGCGCAAAAAACGCTCCAGACGCTGAAGGAGATGACGATCTACGAGGATGACGACGTCCTCGTGCTGAACAAGCCGGCCGGCCTTGCCGTGCAGGGCGGCTCGGGCATGACGCGGCACATCGACCAGATGCTGGAGGTGATGCGCGACGCCAAGGGCCAGAAGCCGCGCCTGGTGCACCGCATCGACAGGGAGACATCGGGCTGTCTGCTGGTCGCGAAGACACGCTTCGCCGCAAGCCATCTGACCGGCGCGTTCCGCTCGCGGTCGGCGCGTAAAACCTATTGGGCGCTGGTGCCGGGCCTGCCGAAGCCGAAGCAGGGCCGCATCTCGACCTTCCTTGCCAAAGAGGAGAGCGAAGACGACACCATCATGCGCATCGCCGCGCATGGCGACGAGGGCGCGAGCCATGCGGTGACCTATTACGCGGTGGTCGAGACCGCCGGCAACAAGCTCACCTGGGTGTCGCTGAAGCCTGTCACTGGCCGCACGCACCAGCTCCGCGCGCACATGGAGCACATCGGCCACCCCATCATCGGCGATCCCAAATATTTCAACATCGAGAACTGGTCGCTGCCGGGCGGGCTGCAAAACCGGCTGCATCTGCTCGCGCGCCGGATCGTGATCCCGCATCCGCGCGGCGGCGTGATCGACGCCACGGCGCCGTTGCCGCCGCACATGCAGCAATCGTGGAACCTGCTCGGGCTCGATGCGAGCCGGTTCGATCCGATCGAGAACGCGCCTGAGGAGTAGGGGTTTCCGCGATGTCGTCCCGGCGAAGGCCGGGACCCATACCGCGGAATCTATCCGGAGCGTGCGGTGTTCGTACCGGCGAACGATTTCCAACTGCTGGCCTTCGCCAAAGTTCTGCTGCGGAGTATGGGTCCCGGCCTTCGCCGGCCTTCGCCGGGACGACGCCCGTGGTTGTGTCGCCGTCCACACACCCCCACTCAATTCCGAAACTGCTCCAGGAACATCCGCAAGGAGTCATGCGGGCTCTCGACGTCCGTGATCAGCCAGCCCTCGGGACCGTTCACCTGCCGGCCGCGATTGTCGAAATTCGCCGCGACATAGGTCTTGTCATATTGCTTGCGGACGACCGCGATCGCGACCGGGCCGAGCTTCCAGGTCGGGCTCTGCACCAGGAAATCGTAGGGCTCGACCCTTGGCGCGGACCACACCTTGCGCAGGCTGGGATCGAAGAATTGCCGGGCGGTCACAGCGTCGCGCGGCAGGCCCTTTGACAGCTCCGGTGCGCCTGCGCCGTAATGGGCATAGACGTTGCGGACCAGCGATTCCGGGGTGCGAAAGCCGGCCTCGGCCGCGGCCAGCCAGAGCCCGGCGAACATGGCCATAAGGCCCCCAAGTTCCCTCATGCCTCCGCTCGCTTTATCGGCTACCGGATTTATCTTACAAGCCTAGCATTGAGCGACCGGGGCCGAAAACCGCATGCGTGAATTGTTCGATGAAGCCGCGGGGCAGTCGCCCCTCGACCCGCAGGAGGCGGTCCGCCAGGCCTCGCGCGTGCCGTTGCGCAAGCGCTTCTACAAGGAAGTGGGGGTGGCCGAGGCCGAGGGCGGTTTCGCCATCACGCTCGACGGCAAGCCGATCCGGACGCCCACCGGGCGCCAGGTGGCGATCCCCTCGCGAGATCTCGCCGATGCGGTGGCCGCGGAATGGGCGGATCAGAAAGAGACGCTCAATCCCGTCACCATGCCGCTGACGCGGATCGCCAACAGCGTGGTCGAGGGTGTCGTGGATCGCGTCGAACTCGTGGCCGACGATCTCGCAAAATACTTCGAGTCCGACCTGTTGTTCTATCGCGCCGGCCACCCGGAGGGGCTGGTGGCCCGCGAGGCCGCGCATTGGGATCCCGTGCTGTTCTGGGCCGCCGAGACGCTGGGGGCGCATTTCATCCTGTCCGAGGGCATCATGCATGTGAAGCAGCCCGACGAGGCGGTCGCGGCGGCACGCGCTGCGCTGCCCGGAGATCCCTGGTCGGTCGCGGCGCTCCACGTGGTCACGACGCTCACCGGCTCGGCGCTGCTGGCGCTGGCGCTGGCCCACGGCGTGCGCGACGCCGACCAGGTCTGGGCGGCAGCCTATGTCGACGAGGACTGGAATGCCGAAAAGTGGGGGGTGGACGAGGAATCGACCGCCCGCCGCGCTGCCCGGCTGAGGGACTTCAAGGCTGCCGTCGCGATCCTGGCGGCGGTCAAGCCGCCCGCGGCCAAAGGTCCTTAACGAGAGGTTTACGACGCCGGCGTTAGGGTGGCCCGTGCTCCTGGGCCCCTGAGATGCCGACGCCGATAAGCTCGATCCTTCCCGTCAGCGCTGCCAGCCCCGTAGCTGATGCGGCGACGCCTGACCTCGTGCTTCAGGCCGGCAGCGTCGTCGACGCCAAGGTGATCGGCGTGCTCGCCGACAATCTGGTGCGAATCGCGATCGCCAACCTCTCCCTCGACGTGATGTCGGAGGTGGCGCTGACGCCGGGCCAGAATCTCCAGCTCGCGGTGTCGCAGAACGACGGCACGATCCGGCTCGCAATCGTCAACGGGGCAGGCGAGGCGGCCGCCGATCAGATCACGCTGACGCCGGGTGCGGCGTCGCTCGTGGACAGCCCGCCGCTTGCGCCGTCCGCGACCGCGGCCCGCAATCTCCTGACGCCGTCCGAGCAGGTGGCCGTGACAATGGCCTCGGCCGAGGCCGTGACCAAGCAGGGCAGTCAGGCGCCGCTGTTTGCCGATCTTGCTTCGGTTGTGACCGGCAGCAACCTGCCGGCGGGGCTGAAGCAGGCGATGCTGGATGTGATCGCGCAGCAGACGCCGCTCAATGCTGGACTCGACGGCGCCGATATCGAAACCGCCTTCCAGAAGTCGGGGCTCTTTCTCGAGGCATCGCTCGCCGCCGGCGCGCCGCTGTCGTCCGGCACGGTCCCGGACCTGAAGGCGGCGCTGCTTGTGCTGCGACAGACGCTGGCTGGGCTCGAGACCGGTGCGCCGCAGACGCCGGTAGCCGCGCTTTCAACGAGCGCTGCGGCAGCGTCGCAGGCAGCTCAAGTTGCCGGCGAGACAGCGCAGGCGGCATCGCCGTCGCCCGACGCGGAGATCGCCCAACCGGCGCAACTGCCACGCGGTGCTGCGCTTGCGGCTGCCGTGCTGGCAGACGTGGCGGGTGAAACGCTGCAGGCGCCGACACCGCGGACCATGTCTGCCGGCCTCGCCGCAAGCCTGCTGCAAGAGCTCACGCAAAACCTGCCGCGCATGACCGGCAATGTGCCGGGCTCCAACAAGGCGGTGCCTGACGGCCACGTCTTCGACACGGCCGCGCGCACGACCACGCCGCCGCCGTTCCGGGGCGCGCTGCCGTCGCCGCAATCCATTGCCTTGCCGTCGCTCACGCCGGATACGCCGCTCGCCGCGACCGTGCATCGCCTGCTCGACGGCATCGATGCCGCGATCGCGCGCCAGACCTTGCTGCAAGTCGCCTCGCTTCCCGATCGCGTCGATGCCAGCGGTCATCGCATCGACCCGGCCGTGGCGCAGTGGAATTTCGAGATTCCGTTCTTGACCCCGCAGGGGACCGCGATGGCGCAGTTCGAGATCTCGCGCGACGGCGGCAACGAACCGGCCGATCCCGCCAAGCGCGCCTGGCGCGCGCGCTTCTCGCTCAATGTCGAACCGGCCGGCCCCGTGCACGCGCTGATCACGCTCAACGGCGACAAGACCTTTGTGCGGATGTGGGCGGAACGGCCGGCGACCGCCGAGCGGCTCCGCGCCGGCATCGGTGAGCTGAGCCGGGCGATGACCAGGGCCGAGCTCAAGCCCGGCGACATCGTCGTGCGCGACGGCACACCGCCGCAGCCGGCCCCGGCCCGCGCCGGGCACTTCCTGGATCGCGCCACATGAGCGAGGAATCCAAGCTCGCAATCGCGCTGCATTACGAGAAGGGCAGCAACGCGCCGGTGGTCGTCGCCAAGGGCAAGGGCACGATCGGCGCAAAGATCGTCGAGATCGCAAAAGCTCACGACATCCCGATCGAGGAGAACGAGGTTTTGGCCGGCGCGCTCTCCAAGGTCGAGCTCGGCGAGGAGATCCCGCCGGACCTCTACAAGGCCGTCGCCGAAGTGCTGGTGTTCGTACTGCGGCTGTCGGGCCGGGCGCGGTAGCACGCTGTCATCGTTTCACCATGATAGCGGCTGCATGGTCGCCGCCAATGTCATCGTTCAACGGACACCGCCCGTGCTCACCCGCCGTTCCACCCTCGGCCTTCTCGCCGCAGCCGCTATCCTGCCCTCGCGCGCGCTTGCTGTCGTCGCGCCGCCTCGTAACGAAATCCGCGACAGCCTGGCAAAGCGCTTCACCGATCTCGGCACGGCCGGCACTTTCGTCGGCTACAAGGTCGAGGACTATCTGATCGTCGCGAGCGACAGGGAGCGCTCGGGGGAAGCGAAGCTGCCGGCGTCCACCTTCAAGATCCCGAACTCGCTGATTGCGCTGGAAACGGGCGTTGTCGCCGATCCCAACAAGGACGTCTTTCCCTGGGACGGCGTGAAACGTCCGATCGAGGCCTGGAACAAGGACCACACGCTGCGCAGCGCCATCGCGGTCAGCGCGGTGCCGGTCTATCAGGAGATCGCGCGCCGCATCGGCGCGGAGCGGATGCAGAAATATGTCGATCTGTTCGACTACGGCAATCGCGACATCGGCGGCGGCATCGACCAGTTCTGGCTCACCGGCGCCTTGCGTATCGATCCCATCGAGCAGATCGATTTCGTCGACCGGCTGCGCCGCCGCGCGCTGCCGATCTCCAAGCGGAGCCAGGATCTCGTGGCCGACATCCTGCCGGTGACCAAGGTCGGCGACAGCGTCATCCGCGCCAAGTCCGGCCTCCTGGGCGCCGAGCGCGGCGAGCCGTCGCTCGGCTGGATGGTCGGCTGGGCCGAGAAGGGCGAGGCGCACACCGTGTTCGCGCTCAACATGGATTGCAAGGAGCCGCGTCTGGTCGGCGAGCGCATGCCGCTGACGCAAGCCTGCCTTGCCGATATCGGCGCGATCTAGCGCCACTTTTCTGGCGCGCGCCGCGCCGCTCGACTAGCATCCTTGCGACCAAGCAAGAAAAAAGGTCGGGAGGACAACAATGACTTCAACGCCGCTCTGGCTGTCGTCGCTCACGCTTGCCGCAGCTAGCGGCTGGCTCGCCGCCACCATGTTTGCAGCACCCGCCACCAGCAAGACGCCGCGCTTTCCGCAGTTGACCATGGACCAGCTCGACGAGAAGCAGAAGCCGCTCGGCGAGCAGATCATGAAGGTGTCGAGCGTCGGCATCGGCGGGCCCTACAATCCGATGATCCGCAGCCCCGTGCTCGGCCAGCGCCTGTTCGACCTGTTCTATTATCTGCGCTGGCAGACCTCGGTGCCGGTCAAGCTCAACGAGTTCGCGATCCTGGTGATCGGACGGCAGTGGCGCTCGCAGGTCGAGTGGTTCGCCCACGCCCCGCTCGCCGCGAAGGCGGGCCTGTCGGCCGACATCATCGCGGAGCTGAAGGCGAACAAGCGGCCGTCGAACATGGCGGAGGACGAGGCGGTGGTCTACGATTTCGTCACCGAGCTCACCACGACCAGGAAGGTCTCCGACGAGACCTATGCGCGCGCGAAGAAGGTGTTCAACGATCAGCAGATCGTCGACCTCACCGCGGTTGCCGGCAATTACGTGATGGTCGCGATGCTGCTCGCCATGGCCGAGGAGACGGTGCCTCCGGACAAGCAGGAGCCGTTCAAGCCCGGCGAGCCGTAAGACTCGTCATTGCGAGGAGCCCGCGACAAAATTGCGATACCGTAGGGTGGGCAAAGGCGCGCAGCGCCGTGCCCACCATCTCTCGACACCGTGGTCTTGCATTTGGTGGGCACGCTTCGCTTTGCCCACCCTACTGCATCGGTGCAGGCTGGGCAGTCTCAGCCCAGCTTGAACAGCGCCTGCAAAAACTCCTCCACGGACTTGCGCGACTCCGCGGCAGTCGTGGGATTGCCGCCGACATGCGGGTTGAGCTCGACACAGCCGTCCTTGTAGGTGAAGGGGGCTTGCGTGCTGGCGTTCATCAGCACGCCGCCGTCGGCTTCCTTGATCTGGCAATTGCGCACGGTCTGCGCTTTGGCGGAGACAGCCACGGTGCTGACGCCGAGCAGGCCGCTGTCAAACCCGTGCGCGCTGTCGGGATATTCCGTCAGCACCACGTCGCGCTTGGCCTCCTTGAGCCGCTCGACGAAGGCCTTGCAGCTCTTCACGGGATTATAATCGTCCGGCGTGCCGTGGAAGATGCGGATCGGGCGCGCCGCGACCTCCGTGTCGCCCTGATAGGTCGTCGAGCAATCCGGATAGAACGGGATGTAGGCCGCGAACTGGACGCCGGACTTGTTCCAGAGCTTGTTGAAGCGGTCGAGGCTCGCATAGAGCGTCGCCTGGCCGCCGCGCGAAAATCCCATCAGCACGATGCGGTCAGGGTCGACGCGCGGATGCTTCGCCAGGATCTCCAGCGAGCGGTAGATGTCGAGGATCAGATTGTCCGCGCGCTGTCAGTTTTGACGCGCATACGCTCAGGCGGAATCGGCGGTCTTCTTCGCCGTCAGCGCCTGGTCGATGGCGAAGCCGCCGATCTCGCTCATGGCCTGCGAGATCACGTCGCCCTTGCGGGCAAAGCCGTTTGAGAGGAAATCGAACTGCGTGCGCGCAAGCCGCAGCACCTCGATCGGCACCGAGACCACGGTCTCGTTGAAGCTGTCGACGGAGGCACGCAGCGTATCGAGCTCGGTCGTGAGCTTGCCGATATGGCTTTCCGCATCCCGCATCAGGCCGAGCAGCTTGCCGCGCTCGGCATCGAATGCCGCGCGCTCTGCCGCTTGTGCCGCGGTCACGTCCGCGAGCTGCGCCCGCAGCGCCTCGATCTGGCTGACCATGGCGTCGGAGGCAAGCTCGGCAGCCTCGCGCAGCTCGACATGGCGTGTGTTCTCTTCATGCTGCTGGTGATAGAGCCGCTCGGCTGTCATTGCCCGCTGCGCCAGCGATTCGATCAGCGCGGCGGCGCGCAGCAGCATCTCGCCGTTCCGCCCCGACACCATGCTGGCCATGCGCCGCAGGAAGTCGACGGTTTCGGACGATGAGCTCGGCGGCAGGGGGACGACTGTCGCGGACATGAGGGTGATGCTTGCAGCCAGACGTGATGACCGCCGCCGTACTGACTTGGCTCACGCAACATTCGGCGCCTGATCGCAAGCTGCAGCAAGCCTGAATCGGCTGACCCGGTCAACTGGCTGCGCGGCAAATACGGTCTCGTAGCCCGGATGGAGCGAAGCGAAATCCGGGACAGGGCAGGGTGGGGACGACCCCGGATTACGCGGAGCCTGTCATCGGGCGGCGCTTCGCGCCGACCCGTTGGCTCCATCCGGGCTACGCAGTCAGCCGAGGCGGCCGCCAAATTTGGGGTCAAGCGTCCTTCTGCCGCCCGATCCGCCCGAGATGGGTGAAGCCGAAGCCGGCCGAATATTTCAGGCCATAGCCCAGCGCCCGGTCGATGCCGATATGGGCGAGCCAGATCAAGGCGATGGACAGGGTGAGCGGCGAGGCGAAGCCGAAGCCCAGCGTCAGCAGCGCGACCGGCGCCATGTAGCTGTGGGCGGCGTTGTAGACCATGGCCCCGAACTTCGCGTCCGACAGGTAGGCCAGGAAGCTCAGATCGGGGACGAAGAAGAGCAGGGCGAACACCAGCCAGGACCCATCCCAGGCCCAGTAGAGCATCACCATCCCCACGAACAGGGTCAGGCCCTCCAGCCGCAGCAGGATCTTGACGCCGCCGGTCGCCGCGCCCGTCTCGGCCGTTGCTTCATCCATCGTCACCTCCCAGGCAAAACTCTGTAATTCCTTGCGCTTTCCCGCTGCGGCAAGGCAGCCCTGCGGCGCCGAAAGCCGCTTCCCGGCCCGCAAAATGCCGTGTTAGAACCCCCGGCAATCGCATTTAGGCTAAGAACTGGCGGGAGCAAATGAAGAATATCCTGGACGCCCTTGAAGACCGTCGCGCCGGCGCCAAGCTCGGTGGCGGGGAGAAGCGCATCGAGGCGCAGCACGCCCGCGGCAAGCTGACCGCGCGCGAGCGCATCGAGCTCTTGCTCGACAAGGGGTCGTTCGAGGAATTCGACATGTTCGTCGAGCACCGCTCCACTGAGTTCGGCATGGAGAAGACCAAGGTGCCCGGCGACGGCGTCGTCACCGGCTGGGGCACCGTCAACGGCCGCAAGACGTTTGTCTTCGCCAAGGATTTCACCGTGTTCGGCGGCTCGCTGTCCGAGACCCACGCGCTGAAAATCACAAAACTTCAGGACATGGCGATGAAGGCGAGGGCGCCCATCATCGGCCTCTATGACGCGGGCGGCGCCCGCATCCAGGAGGGCGTCGCGGCGCTCGCCGGCTATTCCTACGTATTCCGCCGCAACGTGCTCGCCTCCGGCGTGATCCCGCAGATCTCCGTCATCATGGGCCCCTGCGCCGGCGGCGACGTCTATTCGCCGGCCATGACCGACTTCATCTTCATGGTGAAGAACACCAGCTACATGTTCGTCACCGGCCCCGACGTGGTGAAGACGGTGACCAACGAGGTCGTCACCGCCGAGGAGCTCGGCGGCGCGTCCGTGCACGCCACGCGCTCCTCGATCGCCGACGGCGCCTTCGAGAACGACGTCGAGACGCTGTTGCAGATGCGGCGCCTGATCGACTTCCTGCCCTCCAACAACACCGACGGCGTGCCGGAATGGCCGAGCTTTGACGACATCGGCCGCGTCGACATGTCGCTCGACACGCTGATCCCCGACAATCCGAACAAGCCCTACGACATGAAGGAGCTGATCCTGAAGGTCGTGGACGAGGGCGACTTCTTCGAGATCGCGGACGCTTTTGCCAAGAACATCGTCACCGGCTTCGGCCGCATCGCGGGGCGCACCGTCGGCTTCGTCGCCAACCAGCCGATGGTGCTGGCCGGCGTGCTCGACAGCGATGCATCGCGGAAAGCGGCGCGCTTTGTTCGTTTCTGCGATGCCTTCAACATCCCGATCGTCACCTTCGTCGATGTGCCGGGCTTCCTGCCCGGCACCGCGCAGGAATATGGCGGCCTGATCAAGCACGGCGCAAAACTGCTGTTCGCCTACTCGCAGTGCACCGTGCCGCTGGTGACCATCATCACCCGCAAGGCCTATGGCGGCGCCTTCGACGTCATGGCGTCCAAGGAAATCGGCGCCGACATGAACTACGCCTGGCCGACCGCCCAGATCGCGGTGATGGGCGCCAAGGGCGCGGTCGAGATCATCTTCCGCAGCGACATCGGCGACCCCGACAAGATCGCCGCCCGCACCAAGGAATACGAAGACCGTTTCCTGTCGCCGTTCATCGCAGCCGAGCGCGGCTACATCGACGACGTCATCATGCCCCACTCGACCCGCAAGCGGATCGCGCGGGCGCTGTCGATGCTGAAGGACAAGAAGGTGGAAACGCCGGCGAAGAAGCACGACAATTTGCCGTTGTAGAAAGAGGCGTAGGGTGGGTTAGGCGAAGCCGTAACCCGCCGGCTGAACCGACCACGCGTCAAGACCTCGGTGGGTTACGCTACGCTAACCCACCCTACGGGTTCGATCTCACTCCCATGTCCGAAGACGATCCGACCGACGAAATCTCACAGATCGAAGCCCGGATCGAGGCGCTGGCCGAGATCGCCGAGCGCTGCCGGAAGTACATTCTGGCGTCCAAGATCGCGATCGGCGGCGGTGCGGCGCTGCTGTTGATCACGATCCTCGGACTGTTCGGGACAGGTCTGACCGCGGCGCTCGGGTCGATCGCCTTGGTGCTCGGCGGGATCGTGTCGCTCGGCTCGAACATCAGCACGTTGCAGCAAACCGAGAGCGCGATCGGCGCCGCGGAGGCGCTGCGGTCTCAACTGATCAACAGGATCGACCTTCGCGTGGTCGCCGATGCGCCGATGAAGCTGGTGTGACGTGCCGCTTGGCGGGCGCCACGCATTACGCCGCAGCCCTGCGCGTCAGGACCTGCAACTCCTCGCGGCATTCGGCTGCAAACGCCTGAAGCCGCTCCGCGGTGTGTTGGTCGAGGATGGCCTTTGCCAACCTCTCTGCGCGGGCAAGCTGCTGTTTGAGAAATTCGATGCGGGCCATGTGTCACCTTCCGCGGAAGAATTTGACGCAAATTGCTTCGTTTCGATGGAAGTGAGCCTATGGCGAACACCGGATTAATTATGTGAGGCTCGTCACGCTCGGTGCGTCGGGTGGATTAGCTCGCGGCTGCGCGAAGCGCAGTCCGCTGGCGTGATCCACCAAACTCTGCCTCCTCGGATGGAGAAGTGGCGGATTACGCTTCGCTAATCCGCCCTACGTGCGTGCCCGGTCTGCCGCCGCGAAATGCGCCATCTGGCCGGCGTGGGCCTTGGCGAAGGCCGGGCGGGCCGTGGCGCGGGCGACATAGTCACGGCAGGCCGGATGTGCCGTCAGCCCGTCGAAGCGATCGACGACGCGCAGCACGTCCGACATCAGGATGTCGGCGACGGAGAAGGAACCCGCCAGCCAATCGCGATCGGCAAGCACGGGCTCGAGGTGCTTGAGGCGAAGCTTGAGGAAGTCGTCGACGAACTTCACGGCAGGTGAGCCGTCGTCCTTGCCGGTGAACTTGAACATCGTCCAGGGCAAGGCCGGCATCTCCACCGAATTGAGCGCCGCGAACACCCATTCCGTCGCCGTGTTGCGACCGCGCGGATCGGTAGGCATCAGCTTGTCGCTGAGCTCGCCCAGATGCAGCAGGATCGCGCCGCTCTCGAAGATCGAGATGTCGCCGTCGGTCAGCCACGGCACCTGGCCGAACGGCTGGTGCGCGAAATGGGTGGCGCTGCGGTCGCCGAAAGGCGTGCTCGCGACGCGATAGGGCAGTGCGGCTTCTTCGAGCGCCCAGCGCACGCGAAGGTCGCGCACGAAGCCCCGCGGCATCTCGGGAACCCAGTCGAAGGTGGTCAGCGTGAGGTCGGCCATTTGGCGTCTCCATGTCGAGGTCCTGAGCAAAGGACGTGTGACGTGCGCGCGTTCCGACACCGGTGCCAACTCTTTTTGTCGCCGGCGACTTGAGCGGTTAGTCTCGCCCCAAACAACAGGAGGACACCCAATGCCCGCCGCCTTCTTCGTGGTCCGCGCCACCGTCACCGACGCCAGCAAGCGCGCCGCCTTCGACACATGGTACAAGACCGAGCATGTGCCGGACGCAGTGAAGGCATTCGGCGTAGCCAAGGCCTGGCGGTTCTGGAGCCTCGACGATCCCTCGCTGCACCAGGCGATGTATCAGTTCGATGACGAGGCCAAGCTGGCTGCGATGCTGAAGGGCGATGCGCTGAAGCGGCTCGTGGCCGATTTCAACCGCGACTGGCCCGATGTGAAACGCACGCGCGAGACGCTGGTGCTGGCACAGGAGTTTGCGAAGTAGCGTTCGGTGCGTAGCCCGGATGGAGCGCAGCGTAATCCGGGGTTTTTGCGTGATGCCTCGCCGGCCCCGGATTGCGCTGCGCTCCATCCGGGCTACGGCCGTTCCTGTCAGCTTTGACATGAACCTGAACGCGCGATTCAGCCGCAGTTCATCTCGCGGGCCCGACACTGCCTCCGCATCATGCAACGCATGCCCGAGAGGAAGATGTCATGGAACGCCGCAATTTTCTGAAACTCGCATTCGGTGTGACGGCGGGCGCAGCCGCTTTCACGGCCGCCGCACAAGCCGCGCCGCTCTCGCCGCAGCCGCTCGGCGGTCCGGCTGGGATGCCGCAGCCGGATGCAGATGTGCATCCCGCCGTCACCAGCAGCGAGGAAGCCGCGGAGTTGAAGCCCGAGCAGGTGCATTGGCATGGCCACCACCGCGGCTGGGGCCACCGTCACTGGGGCTGGCACCGCCGGCGCTGGCATCGCCGTCACTGGTAAGCGGCTCGCCGATCGAGCGCCGCTCGAGGTCTTGGACGGGGATCGCAGTTGCGGTCCCCGTTTTGATTCGGGGGCTGCTACAGGACTCTGCGGATGAAGCGTTGGCAGGTACCTCAAAAAGAAATGCGCCCAAAAAGAAATGGCCGCGCCAGCCAATGCCGCGCGGCCAATTCGTAATGCGAAAAGAAAAGATCAGAACGGACGGCAGCGGCCGGCGTACCAGCGGAAGCCATAGGGGCACACGCGCGCGCGCGGCACGACAACGACCGGCGCCGGCGCGACCACGACCGGGCCAGGGCGCACAACGACCGCACCGCGCATCGGGCGGCAGCCGCCATAGGCGCCGCGATACCAGCCGGGGCCGCAGCCACCGGCGGCGCTGGCCGCCTCGCTGAAACCAACGACCGCGCTGGCGAGCATCACGGCGGCGAACAGGTATTTCATCTGATCTTCCTTCTTGTCCTTGGGGGGCAGATTCTTGGGGGCAGGTTCTTGGGGGACTGGCGCTTGCGGCGCACAATGAATCAAAAGACACGATTCGACACGTTAAATTTGGGGAGAACGTGCCGACACGTCGCGATCCAAATCTGCCAATCATGACCTGAATGCGGCATGAACACCGCATGCTGCCTGAGGCGACAATCAGGCGTCGCTAGCGGCCGAGAAAGCCCAGCACCAACTCCTTGTACTTCTCCGGTGCCTCCAGGAAGACGAGATGCCCGGTGTCCGGAACCACCTCGGCCCGCGCATTGGGCATCTTCGCGGCCAGTGCTTTCGCGAGCTCGGCGTTCTGCCCCATTTTTGCGCGGAGCGCCTCCGGCGCGTTCGGACGGCCCGGCGCGTTGTGGTCGTCGGCGCCCATGATGAACAGCGTCGGCTCGGTGATCAGCGCGACCTCGTGCGCGACCGGCTCGCGGTAGATCATCTGGCCGGAGCTGACAAAGGCGCGCAGCCAGCGCGGATAGTCGGGGCTGTTCTTGATGTTGAAGCGGGCGTCGATGAACGGTGTGATCTGATCCGGCGGCAGCTTGATCGCGTAATTGGTCTGGAGCTGCTTGCGGTAGCCGTCCGGGGTGAGCTTGTCCTCGGTCTCGATGATCTTCTCGGTCGGCGTCGGCGGCACGTAGAGGCGGTAATCCTCGAGGCCAATTGGGGCCGTTAGAACAAGGTGTGCGACCCGGTCCGGATAGGCGCGGGCGATGCGCACGCCCAGCATGCCGCCGAGCGAATGCGCGACGATCTCGGCCTTGTCGATCTTGAGATGGTCGAGCAGCGCCATGGTGTTGCGCGCCAGCGTGTCGAAATGCAGCTCGCCTGCTGGCTTGGAGGATTTGCCGAAGCCGATCTGGTCCGGCACGACAACGCGAAAACCCGCATCGCTCAGCATCCTGATGACAGGGGCCCAATAGCTCGACGGAAAATTGCGCCCGTGCAGCAGCACGACGGTGCGGCCATTCGGCTGCTGAGGGGCGACGTCCATATAGGCCATGCTGAGCTGCTCGCCGTCGTTGACGACCGGCAGCAGGTGCACGGGATAGGGATAGGCAAAACCTTCGAGCGCGATGCCGTAGGGCTCGCGCTGGATGGTGTCGGCGGCGCGGGATGCAGTGAGCGGGGTGGCGAGGAGGGCGGCGGCGAGGGCGGTCGAGAGGATGCGGTTCATTGAGGTCTCTGTTGTCTGGCACAGTCGTTCCGGGGCGATGCGAAGCATCGAACCCGGAACCTCGAGATTCCCAGGTGCGCAATTGCGCACCACGGTTCGGTCCTGTGGACCGCCCCGGAATGACGCTGGCCATATACGCATGGATGGCCGGGTCAAGCCCGGCCATGACGAGCACGCGAATTCACACGCAAACGTGCGATTTCACGCACCTCGCGTGATCAGTCCTTCCCATTTCCGAACAGCGCGGCAAACTGCTTCTCGCCGGTGCGGGTGAAATTCACCACGCGGCTGCCGGGCGTGGCGTCGCGCGCGGCCCATTTCAACTCGGTGAAGCGCTTCATCATGGCGGCACCGAGCGTGCCGGCGAGATGGTGGCGCCGCTCGCTCCAGTCGAGGCAGGCCTTGCAGACGGGACGGCGCGGGTGGGCGAGCATTTCGGGCGAGATCTGCAAATGCTCCGCCAGGAAGCGCTCGCCGTCCGGCGTCAGTTCGATCTCCTGCTTCTTGTGCTTGACGAGCCGCCGGTTGCGCATGGTGTCGAGCATCTGCACGCCGAGATCGCCGGCGAGGTGGTCATAGCAGATGCGCGCCCGCCGCAGCTCCGGATCCTTCGGCCCCGTGCGCACGCGCATGTGGCCGGTTCGCGCGGCGAGGCCCGCAAGGCCTTCGAGCACGCCGGCGACGTCATCGTCGGTGAGGCGGTAGTAGCGGTGCCGGCCCTGCTTCTCCGGTTCGACCAGCCCTCCGGCCTCGAGCTTCCCAAGATGCGAGCTCGCGGTCTGCGGCGTGATGCCGGCCTCCTGCGCCAGCTCGCTCGCGGTCAGCGCGCGCCCATTCATCAGCGCCGTGAGCATGTTGGCGCGGGCGGGGTCGCCGACCAGCGAAGCGATCATGGCGATGTCGGGTCCTGATTTCATGCTTCGATGGTAGCCGAAGCATTGTAGTCGGGCAAGGGCGTAGGCTCCTGCTGCAAACAAGTCATTGCGAGCGCAGCGAAGCAATCCAGTGCTTCAGCGGCGACGGCGTCGCTTTGCTCGCAGCAACGATCAATCAGGAGGCTCCCATGTCCGTCACCGTCTTCATCCGCTACCAGCTCGATCCGTTCAAGCGCGCGCAGTTCGAGGACTATTCGAAACGCTGGCTCACCATCATCCCGAAATGCGGCGGCGACCTGATCGGTTATTTCATGCCGCATGAGGGCACCAACAACATCGCCTTTGCGCTGATCACCTTCGAGAGCCTCGCCGCCTATGAGGCCTATCGCGCGCGGCTGCGGCAGGACGCCGAAGGCATGGCGAATTTCCATTTCGCCGAGGAGAACAAGTTCATCCTCGCGGAAGAGCGCACATTCCTGCGCAAGGTGGTATTGTAGGCCACGACACCGTTAGCAGGAGACGCCCATGATCGCCGTGATCTTCGAAGTCTGGCCGAAGCCGGAACATCGCCAGAATTATTTCGACCTCGCGGCCGATCTGAAGCCGATCCTCCAAACCATCGACGGCTTCATCTCGGTCGAGCGCTTCGAGAGCCTGACCGAGAAGGGCAAGATCCTGTCGGTGTCGTTCTGGCGCGACGAGGCGGCGGTCGAGGCCTGGCGCAACACGATGGAGCACCGGCGCACCCAGGCCAAGGGCAGGGCACAGATATTTGCCGACTACCGCCTGCGCATCGCCAGCGTCATCCGTGACTACGGCATGAACGATCGCGAGCAGGCGCCCAAGGACAGCCGCGCAGTGCACGACGCGCACTAGCGCTTGCATTTGCGCGCGCTTATGTCTGCGCGGCCAACAAGGGAGAGAAACATGCATGTGACAACCGCTGACAAGCGCGCGACGTTCAAGAAGATGCACGAGAGCGGCTGCTTCATCCTGCCCAATCCGGTCGACGTCGGCAGCGCCAAGGCGTTGCAGCATCTCGGTTTCAAGGCGCTCGCGTCGTCGAGCGCGGGCTTTGCCTGGACCATCGGCAAGGCCGATAATCACGTCACCGTCGACGACGTCTGTCAGCATCTGGCAGCATTGAGCTCGGCGGTCGACATCCCCGTCAACGCCGATTTCGAAGGCGGCTTCGCGGTCGAGCCGGACAAGGTCGCGGAAAATGTCGAGCGCGGGGTACGCACCGGCGTCGCCGGTCTCTCGATCGAGGATTCCACCGGCGACAAGGACAGGCCGATCTACGAGCGCGCGCTTGCGGTCGAGCGCATCAAGGCTTCACGCAAGGCGATCGGCGACAGCGGCACGCTGCTGGTCGGCCGTTGCGAGGCGTATCTGTGGGGCGTGACCGACCTCAAGCTCGTCATCGACCGGCTCACCGCGTACGCCGACGCCGGCGCCGATTGCCTCTACGCGCCGGGCCTGAAGAGCCGCGAGGATATCGCAGCGGTGGTGAAGGCCGTGCATCCAAAGCCGTTCAATCTCCTGATCGGCGGCTCCGGGCTGTCCTTGCAGGAAGCTGCCGATCTCGGCGTGCGCCGGATCAGCATCGGCGGCTCGCTCGCGCGTGCCGCCTGGGGCGGCTTCATGCGCGCGGCCAAGGAGATGGCGGAGCAGGGGACGTTTGCCGAGCTCGGCGGCGGCTATTCCGGCGGCGAGCTCAACAAGATGTTCAGCTAGAGGCAAACGAGAAGCGGCGGGATGTTAGGTCCCGCCGCTCTCTCATCCTCTCGGTGTCATGCCCCGCGAAAGCGGGGCATCCAGTACGCCGTGGCTTCTCGGTCAATCACGACCGTCTCGGAGTACTGGATCGCCCGGTCAAGCCGGGCGATGACAGCTGTGTGTTACGCGATGACATTCGCGACGTTACTGCGACTTGCCACCATCAGACGGAGCGGCCGGATCCGGTGCGGCCGGCTTGCTCGGCGCTGCACCCGTGGTCACACCAGGCGCAGCGTTGTTGCGCGGCGTCACGTCGCGCATGCCGGGAGGCGCCGCTGGATTGGTCGGCGGAGCCTGCTGGGCGGTCTTCGTCGCCGGCTCATTGCTGGCCTGGTTACCGGTGGTCGAATTGTTCAAGCCATAGAACACGGCGCCCAGCACCAGGGCGATAGCCACGGCAAACAGCGCGACCTTGCCGCTGGAGGCGGGGCCTTCGCCCAGCTCCGGGTCCGCCTGGAGGTCGGCATCCCGGCGCGCCGCACGGAGATACTCATCGTCGGCGAAGTTGGGGCGATACGGATCGTTGGGAAAACGGTCATCAGCCATCGATTGGGTCTCCTCGATTATTGCGCCCAGACAATCCATAGATGCGAGATTCTGTTCCGCCCTCCTTGATGCTTTCGTCGCATGTTGCCCTCGCGCGAGGAATCGGGAACCTGTTCATTTTGGAACCGTGCGCGTCGGTTCCATCGAAGGGGAAGGGAACAAGGCGATGTGGAGCTTGCCGCCGAGCGATAGCGTGCTGCATCTGTTGTCGCTGGTCGCGGTCGCAGCGCAAGGCATGACCGCCGCGCTCGCGGCCGGCCGCCGGAGCATGGACTGGCTCGGCGTCTGCTTCCTCGGCTGTATCACCGCGCTCGGCGGCGGCACGTTGCGCGATCTCTTCCTCGGGCACTATCCGCTGGCCTGGGTCGCTCATCCCATCTACCTCGCGCTGGCCGGCGGCGCGGCCTTCCTGACCATCCTGATCGCGCGGCTCGTGCACAGGCTGAAGGTGGCCTTCATCGTGCTCGATGCCATCGGTCTGGTCGTCTTCACCATGGCCGGCTGCGACATCGCCTGGCAGGCGGGTGCCACGCTGCCGATCGTCATCGTCTCCGGCATGGTGACCGGGTGCGCCGGCGGCGTGCTGCGCGACGTGCTCTGCAACGACGTGCCGCTCTTGTTCCGCTCGGAGCTTTACGCCAGCGTTTCGGTGGTGACGGGACTGTTCTACGCGACCGCGTTCGGCCTCAACCTCAACGCCGAGCTATGGACCATCCTCACCTTCATCCTCGGCGTCAGCTTCCGCCCGCTCGCGGTGCGCTACAAATGGGAGATGCCGAAATTCGTCTTCACGGGCGATGAGCGGTAGTTGTTCGCCTCTCCCCGCGTGCGGGGAGAGGGAATCAATTTCCCTTCCGCGCCTTCGCCACCTGCGCCGGCGTCACCAGCGCCGCGGCGTTGCCCCAGGAGTTGCGGATGTAGTTCGTCACCGCGGCGATCTGCTCGTCGGTCAATTGCCTGGCATAGGGCGGCATCTCGCCGGTGTTGGGCGCGCGCGGTGTCGTCACGGTGTGCGCGCCGTCGAGGATGATGCGCAAGGTCGAGGATGGATTGATCGATTGCAGCAGCGCGTTGGCGGGCAAAGGCGGATAGATCCGCGGCGCGCCTGAGCCGTCGGCTTCATGGCAGGCGATGCAGAGCCGCGCATAGACGGCCTGACCGGCTTTCATCTCGGCCTCGTCCGGCGGCGTCCCCGCAGGCTCGCGCCGCGCCGGCGGCAGGCTCTTCAGGTACACCGCGATCGCACGCACATCGGCGTCGCTCATCTTCGAGGTCGAGTTGACGACCACCTCGGCCATCGGCCCGTCGGCATGGCTTTTGGCGTTGCGCCCGCTTTGCAGATATTCGGTGATGTCCTCGGCGCTCCACGATTTCAGGCCGCTGCGCGCGGCGCCGTCGAGCCGCGGCGCGAACCAGCCGCCGACCTCGCTGCCGGACAAGGCCTGCGCCTCCCTGTCTGCGCCAAAATAGTTCTTCGGTGTATGGCAGGCGCCGCAATGACCGAGCCCAGTGACGAGATAGCCGCCTCTGTTCCACGCCGCGCTCTTGCCCTGGTCCGGTTCGAACAGGCCGGGCTTGAAAAAGAAATAGTTCCAGGCCCGCATCAGGCCGCGATAGCCGAACGGCCAGCGCAGCTCCGGCGGCTTGTTGCGGCTCACGACGGGCGGAAGCGTGCCGAGATAGGCCCGGATCGCCAGCGTGTCGTCCTTGGTCATTTTGGTGAAGTAGGGATAGGGGAAGGCCGGGTAGTAGTTCGATCCGTTGGGCGCGACGCCGTAGCGGAGGGCGCGGGTGAAATCGGCATCGGTCCAGACGCCGATCCCGGTCGCGCGGTCCGGCGTCAGGTTCGGCGCGTAGATTGCGCCGAAGGGCGTGTCGATCCGCTTTCCGCCCGCAAACGGCTTTGCGGCGTCAGCGGTGTGACAGCCCGCGCAGTCGCCGGCCTCGACCAGCGCCTTGCCGTAGGCGATCAGTTCCGGCGACGGCTCAGCGGCGAGGGCCGCGCTCCCAACCGCACTGCACAACGCCACCCCCACCAGAGCCAGGCCAGCCAGAATCGTCCGCATCGAAAGCCTCTCCTGCGACCAATCAACGTCGCCTGCGTGAAAGGGGCGTCAATTCGTTTCGCGACGCCGGGGGTATGGTGACACAAATTGAAAATGCCCGGCACCTTCCGGGCACTAAATTGCGATTTTTACCCGGCGCCGTCTCCGGCCCAGATTTGTGATGCGGAGCGTGAAATATCCGACATAGAGTGGCAGAGGTGGTCGGCGCGCCCTAGCTAAAAACAACGGGCAGGCAACGGCTTAAGTCGGCAAGACCCGAACAGGGCGGTAAAGAGGACATAATGGGCATCAACCAGGGTCCGATCAGTCTCGATCAGAAATACACCCAGGACACCGGACACGTCTTCACCACGGGCATCCAGGCGCTGGTTCGTTTGCCCATGGCCCAGATCCGGCGTGACCGCGCCAACGGCCTCAACACCGCAGGCTTCATTTCCGGCTACCGCGGCTCGCCGCTCGGCGGCTACGACCAGCAGCTGTTCGCCGCGCGAAAACATCTCGAGCAATACAACATCAAGTTCCAGCCCGGCGTGAACGAGGACCTGGCCGCGACCGCGGTCTGGGGCTCCCAGCAGCTCAACCTTTCGCCCGGCGCGAAATACGACGGCGTGGTCGGCATCTGGTACGGCAAGGGGCCCGGCGTCGATCGCTGCGGCGATGTGTTCCGCCACGGCAATGCCGCCGGCTCCGCCAAGAACGGCGGCGTCTTGTGCCTCGCCGGCGACGACCACGGCGCAAAGTCCTCGACCGTCCCGCATCAGTCCGACCATGCCTTCATGTCGGCGCTGATGCCTTATCTCTATCCCTCGAGCATCCACGAGATGATCGAGATGGGCCTGCTCGGCATCGCGATGTCGCGCTACTCGGGCTGCTGGGTCGGCATGAAGGTGATCACGGAGACGGTGGAGACCACCGCCGAGATCGACCTCACCGACGAGATGAAGCCCTTCATCATCCCGCCTGATTTCGAGCTTCCGCCCGGCGGCCTCAACCTGCGCTGGCCCGACGACCGCTTCGAGCAGGACCGGCGTCTCCAGGACTACAAGGGCTTTGCCGCGATCGCCTTCGCGCGCGCCAACAAGGTCAACCGCGTCACCATGGATTCCCCGAACGCCCGCTTCGGCATCATGGCATCCGGCAAGAGCTATGAGGACGTCCGGCAGGCGCTGCGCGAGCTCGGCATCACCGAGGAGGTCGCCGCCAAGATCGGTCTCCGCCTCTACAAGATCGGCATGCCCTGGCCGTTGGAGCCGGAAGGCGTGCGGCAGTTCGCGGTCGGCCTCGAAGAGATCTTCATCATCGAGGAACGGCGCGAGATCGTCGAGAACCAGGTCAAGCAGGAGCTGTTCAACTGGCGCGACGACGTCCGCCCCCGCATCGTCGGCAAGATGGACGAGCACGACAAGCGCTTCCTGACCTTCGCCGCCGAACTCAGCGTCGCCTCGCTTGCGACCTCGATCACCGAGCGGCTGCTTCGACTTAATCTCAACCCCGAGATCGCGGAGATGCTCCGCGTCAAGGCCGACTGGTTCAACGGCCGCCAGGCGACCCAGATGCAGGCGGTCGCGCCCGTCTCCCGCACCCCCTATTTCTGCTCCGGCTGCCCGCACAACACATCGACGAAAGTCCCCGAAGGCAGCCGCGCCATGGCCGGCATCGGCTGTCACTTCATGGCGCTGTGGATGGACCGTTCGACCGAGACCTTTACCCATATGGGTGGCGAGGGCGTGCCGTGGGTCGGCATCGCCCCCTTCACCAACGAGAACCACATCTTCGCCAATCTCGGCGACGGCACCTATTTCCACTCCGGCCTGCTCGCCATCCGTCAGGCAGTCGCCTCCAAGACCAACATCACCTACAAGATCCTCTACAACGACGCGGTGGCCATGACCGGCGGCCAGCGCCATGACGGCGATCTCTCGCCGCAGCAGATCACCTTCCAGCTCCACGCCGAGGGCATCCGCGAGATCTATCTGGTCTCGGAAGCGCCCGACACCTATCCCGCCGACACCATCGCGCCCGGCGTGAAGAAGTATCACCGCGACGAGCTCGACCGCGTCATGAGGATGTGCCGCGAGTACAAGGGCACCTCGGCGATCGTGTTCGTGCAGACCTGTGCCGCCGAAAAGCGCCGCCGCCGCAAGCGCGGCCTGATGGAGGATCCGGCGCGCCGCGTCATGATCAACCCGGCCGTCTGCGAGGGCTGCGGCGACTGCTCGGTGCAGTCGAACTGCATCTCGGTCGAGCCGCTGGAGACCGAGTTCGGCCGCAAGCGCGCCATCAACCAGTCGTCCTGCAACAAGGACTATTCCTGCGTGAAGGGCTTCTGTCCGTCGTTCGTCACCATCGACGGCGGCGCGCCGCGTCATCGCGCACCTGGCGAGCTCGCCGACATCGGCGCGCTGCCCGAGCCAGCGTCGCGTCCGACGCTCGACAAGCCCTATAACATTGCCGTCGGCGGCGTTGGCGGCACCGGCGTGCTCACCATCGGCGCGCTGCTCGGCATGGCCGCCCACATCGAGGGCAAGGCCTCGATGATCCTCGACATGTCGGGCCTCGCGCAGAAGGGTGGGGCGGTGYTCAGCCACGTCCGGCTGTCGGATCATCCGGCCGAAGTGACCTGCTCGCGCATCGTCACCGGCACGGCTGATCTGGTGCTCGCGGCCGATGAAGTGGTCGCGGTCGCCAAGGACACGATCTCGCTCTGCGACACCAGCCGCACCCGCGGCATCATCAACAGCCACGTCATTCCCACCGCCGACTTCGTCCTCAACCGCGACTTCAACTTCCAGACCCGCAAGCTGAACGGGTTGCTTGAAACGGCGCTGCACAAGGACTCGGTGTTCTTCGATTTCACCAAGCCGGCCGAGCAGCTGCTCGGCGACAGCATCGCCACCAACATGATGATGATGGGCTACGCCTACCAGAAGGGCCTCTTCCCGCTGTCGGCGGAATCGATCGAGCAGGCGATCGAGGTCAACGGCGTCTCGATCAAGATGAACAAGGAAGCCTTTCGACTCGGCCGCCTCGCGGTCGCGGACCCTGCGCGCCTTGCCGACATGCTGAAGGGAACGGACGAGGTCGTGGCGCCCAAGACCCTGGACGCGATGACGCTGGACGAGATCATCGCGCATCGCGCCAAGCATCTCACCGCCTATCAGAACGGCCGGCTCGCGAAACGCTACCGCAAGCTGGTTGATCAGGTCGGCGACGCCGCCAGGCAGGGCGGCTATGACGAGGCGCTGACGCGCGCGGTCGCGATCAACTACGCCAAGCTGCTCGCCTACAAGGACGAGTACGAGGTTGCCCGACTCTTCACCGACGGCGCCTTCGAGCAGCAGCTCCGCGACCAGTTCGAGGGCGACTTCAAGTTCACCTTCAACCTCGCGCCGCCGATCCTGAGCCACGGCGTCGACGCGCTCGGCCGCCCGAAGAAGCGCGCCTTCGGCCCGTGGATGCTGAAGGCATTCAGGGTGCTCGCAAAATTCAAGTTCCTGCGCGGCACCCCGCTCGACATCTTCGGCCGCAGCGCCGACCGCAAGCTCGAGCGCGACCTGATCGCGGGCTACGAAAAGGACGTCGCCACCGTGCTCGGCCTGTTGTCGCCGCTCACGATCGACACCGCGGTGGAGCTGCTCTCGCTGCCCGACCGCATCCGCGGCTACGGCCCGGTCAAGGAGAAGGCCGTCGCCGACGCCAAGGCCCGCTACGCCCAGCTCGCCGCGGACCTCGCGAGCCCGCCGCCCGCGCCAAGGCAGATCGCGGCGGAGTAGGGAAGGTCCCGATCTCGTAGGGTGGGCAAAGGCGCAAAGCGCCGTGCCCACCACCTCGCCGGAATTGCGCAAGAAGTGGTGGGCACGCTTCGCTTTGCCCACCCTACAGACCTGCGTTTGACAAGGGTTGTGGTCGCGCGATATCAGCAACTTGCGATAGTGAAGCGCGCCGGGGGATACGGTCGTGCGCTATGCGGGGCGGCTATCGATGTCATTGCGCGGTGTCTTGATTGTGTTCTTGGCCGTCGGCGTGTTGGCGACGTTGGGGCTGTACTGGAATCAGCATGCCATCGAACGCATCATGCGCGATGGCTATGGCACCACGGGAAAGATCACGTCGGCCGAGGCCGTCTCGTCGCGGTTTCCGTTCGTGTTCGACGGAGCCTGGCCCCGCTATGTCGACGAAAACCTGTCGATCGGACTGCAATGGACCGGACGGGACGGCGTTCAACGCGAGCGCAAGGGTATCGCGGTCAGCGCCGCCTATGCGGCGCGGATCACGGTTGGCAATCAGCTCAGGCTCCTGACGATCCCCATTCAAGTCATTGACGACGATTCATCTCTTCCGGTGATTGTCGAGGATCTCGGCGACCATCTGAGCCATATCCGGTTCACGTCCAGGTTCATGCTGGCGGGAGCAGGTGTTTGCGCCGTGATTCTGGTGCTCGTGATCGGATGGCAGGCATGGTCGGCGCGTCGAAGCGGGCCGGGGCGCGCCGCAATCGCCACCGGATCGCGGCGTCCGGTTCCTTTCATCCTCGCGATGCTGACCGCCGTGATGCTTCTGTTCGGCGGCTACATGCTGGTGAACTCCTATGCCGAGCAAAGCACGTTGAAGGAGATCCTCGACCACGGCGACGAGGCCACTGCGGATATCACGCGTGCCTATGGTGAAGTGAACAAGGCCGGAGAGGCTCCGAGCTATCTCGTCACCCTGGCGTGGACGGACAAGGCCGGACAACAGCAGACCTACGGGCCGACCCATATCAGCCCGGCGTTCTGGCGCCAGATCACGCGGAACGGGGTCCAGACGGTCAGGCAGGCCAGGATCCGGTATCTCGCTGGCCGGCCGGATGCGCGGCCTCTGATCGTCGACGACGCAGCCGAAGCCCAATATCAGAACAGTTTTGGCGTGAAGGGCGGCGCGGTTTTTCTCGCTATCGGCCTGATCCTCGCCGGGGTGACAACGTTCCGCTATCGCGCGCGCCCGAGCGCGGCTTGATTGCGGGAGAGGACCGTAGGGTAGCCAAAGGCCGGGCCTACCGTACGATGTCTCGACTAACTCGCGCCTCGCAACGTTCGGAAAAGAAAAGCCGCGCCGAATGCCAGAGTCGTCGCGACAATGACCATGGCGAAAAATATGGTGAAAGCCGCTGACACGGTCGCTGCCGCGCCCACGTCCCTGTAGCAATCGATGCCAATCATCTTTTCAGTCGAAGCTTCTTCGCCAATCAAAGTGAGCTGGAACGCCACGAAGAATAGCCAAACGATGAGGCAAGTGAAGAAGTAGACGCGATTGGAGAGCAAGATCAGTGATATTGCTGCCGGGATCAGCATCAAGCCACTGAACAGAAACCAGGATGCGGGCACGCTGTTTCCGGAGTCGGCGCAGGCGGCATTAAAATGATATGAATACCAGGTCCACTGGCCATCGAGCAGAAGGCCCGACAAGACAAAGCAAGCGAAGAGAATTGACCGTCTGATCGGCACTCAGCGGATTCCTCACCGGTAGCGTCGGCCAAGGCGACTGCGGTCAGCATAGAGCAGGGCGTTCATACCGCACCTGAACGTTTTGCGCAGTTTCTCTGCAGCTCCACGGAGCCCAAACTCTGGTCACCCCATTTGAACGTGGGGATCCCGCGGGTCGGGTCCGTACTTGTTCGAGCCAACGGTGCCGGGCAGGACGCCAAGTTCAACGATTGCCCACGCAGTCAGGCCGAATGATGCGGCGTCAAGGATAACGTCCAGATCCGACATTTGTCCCACGTAGTGGCAGACCGCTGGGCCGAGGTAGAACAGCAACAACCACCAGCCGCTCTTGTTACGATCATGCAGGCGTTTCCGCCCGACCGCGATGGCAGCCACCCCAGCAAGGGCGTGACGAGAAACATCACCAAGGTGGCAATGATCCATAAAGGCCAAGAGATCGGGAGCGGCCGATGACCCTGGCCACGACACCATCCCTTGCGTTGCCCGTCGGGCAACACACCCACGCCGTGGGTCAATCCCCGCGCGCAAGTATATTCCGCTTTACCGAAATTCTGAATTGTCGTATTCATACCGTCATCTCATCCCTCTCAGAGGGGCGTATCGCGATCGTCACGAAACGCGGGGTGAGTGGCGGTGGACGCGGGCGGCGTCGGCGCGAAGGCGGTTGCAGGGCGGGTCACACCGTGAGCGAAGGCCAGCGCGCACACGACCGGTGCAGCCTGAGTACGGCAAAATCGTGTGGTCCTGACGCCCGGGGTCTGTGCGTCAAGTCTTGCGGTGATGTGGCGGCCCGACCGGGTTCGCAACCTCAGCCATCCGCAAGGCGACGGGGGCAATAGTGCATCGCTCCCCGGGGAGAGCGCGACATAAGCCGTCAAGCCACTGCGCAGGGAAGGCCGGATGTTTGGCTTCACCTGTATGCCGCTGTGCATTTGTTTCCAGCGCATTTGCGCACAGCGGACCGTGGGTGCCCAGCCGGCACCCGGTCTTCCCTGCGCCCTCTGTTCCGACAGGGCAGCAAGACGGAAGCAAAGCTCGGGCAAAACTGCCGCGAGGACGCGGGGGTGTGTCTGCAGTCGAGATGTGAGTTGAAACAGCGACGTCAGTGCCCACGAACTCCGTCATTGCGAGCGCAGCGAAGCAATCCAGCGTCTCTCCGCGGAGGCATTCTGGATTGCTTCGTCGCAAGGGCTCCTCGCAATGACGGCGATGGAGGCAGGGCGGCTTCCAATCCACCTCCCGCAGTCCGGATGATGCGGGAGTTGCGCCAAGCCGCTGCCCTCTCGCCCGACGGAATATTTCCGCGCTTGCCAATCCGGCCACCGCGGTTCAGAAAAACGGAGCAACAAGAAACGCGAGCGGAGACCTCTGTTTTGACCATCAAGGGCAAGGCCTACATTGCCGGGATCTACGAGCACCCGACCCGGCATGCGCCGGACAAATCCACCGCGCAGCTCCACGCCGAGGTCGCCAAGGGCGCGATCGAGGATGCCGGGCTCAGCAAGGACGATGTCGACGGCTATTTCTGCGCCGGCGATGCCCCGGGCGGCGCCTGGCCGATGGTGGATTATCTCGGTCTGAATACCAAAAAGCTCCGCCATGTCGATTCCACCGAAACCGGCGGCTGTTCCTACATCATCCATCTCGGCCATGCCGCTGAAGCGATCGCGGCCGGCAAGTGCTCGATCGCGCTGATCACGCTCGCCGGCAAGCCGCGCACCGGCGTGATGCCGCCGCGCGCGGCCGGCGCGGAAGCCGATTTCGAGTCCGCTTACGGTGCAACCACGCACAATGCCTACGGCATGTGTGCCATGCGCCACATGCACGACTATGGCACCACCTCCGAGCAGCTCGCCTGGATCAAGGTCGCCGCCTCGCACCACGCGCAATACAATCCGCATGCGATGCTCAAGGACGTCGTCACCGTCGAGGACGTCTTGAACTCGCCGATGATCTCCGATCCCTTGCATCGCATGGATTGCTGCGTCGTTTCCGACGGCGGCGGCGCGCTGATCGTGACGACGCCGGAGATCGCGAAGAGCCTGAAGAAGCCGCTGGTCAAGCTGATCGGTCACGGCGAGGCGATGAAGGGCCCGCGCGGCGGCAAGGATCTCGATCTGACCTATTCCGCCGGAATCTGGTCCGGCCCGCGCGCATTCGAGGAAGCCGGCATCACGCCGAAGGACATCAAATACGCCTCGATCTATGACAGCTTCACCATCACCGTCTTGATGCAGCTCGAGGACCTCGGCTTCTGCAAGAAGGGCGAGGGCGGCAAGTTCGTCGCCGACGGCAATCTGATCTCGGGCGTCGGCAAGCTGCCGTTCAACACCGACGGCGGCGGCCTCTGCAGCAACCATCCCGTCAACCGCGGCGGCATGACCAAGATCATCGAGGCCGTGCGGCAGTTGCGCGGCGAGGCGCATCCGAAGGTGCAGGTCAAGAACTGCGATCTCGCCATCGCCCACGGCACCGGCGGCCTTCTGGGAGTTCGCCACGCCGCCTCGACCGCCATTCTGGAGCGCGTGTGATGGTAGATGCAAAGAAATATCCAGCCCCGGTGACCAACCCGGAGACCGCGGCGTTCTGGGAAGCTGCCAAGCAGGGCAAGTTCATGATCAAGCGCTGCACCGCCTGCGGCGAGGCGCACTACTTCCCCCGCGCGATCTGCCCGTTCTGCTACTCGGACAAGACGGTGTGGGAGGAGTCTTCGGGCGAGGCCACGATCTATACCTGGAGCCTGATGCGGAAGTCGCCGACCGGTCCTTACGCGATCGGCTACGTCACGCTGAAGGAGGGCCCGTCGCTCCAGACCAATTTCGTTGATTGCGATCTGACGACGCTGAAGATCGGCCAGAAGGTGAAAGTGGTGTTCAAGCCGACCGACGGCGCACCGCTGCCGTTCTTCACGCCGGTCTGACTTCTTCCCTTCTCCCTCCTGTCCGCCGAAGCCTTGGCGAAGGCGGATGTGGGAGAAGGTGGCGCGAAGCGCCGGATGAGGGGTCTGTCTCCACGGAAAGACTCTGTGTGCGGAGCCAACCCCTCACCCAAATGAGTTTGCCGCACTGTCCTTGCAGCCCTCTCCCACCAAGGGAGAGGGCACTTCGACTGGCAGCGGCGCATAAGAATGCCGGGAGGAAACAAACAAAATGTCCGCCAGATACGAAGAACTCAAAGGCCTGAAAAACCTCGGGCAGAAATACGCCTACGGCGATCGCGAGGTGATGCTCTACGCCTATGGCATCGGGCTCGGCGCCGATCCGATGGACGAGAAGGAGCTCGCCTTCGTCAACGAAGGCACGCTGACGCCGCGGCCGCTCAAGGTGGTGCCGACGTTTGCCTCCGTGGCGGCGTGGGGCTCCGGGCCGGGCGAGATGAACCTCAACCGCGTCATGATCGTCGACGGCGAGCGCGACATCACCTTCCACCAGCCGCTGCCGGTGGCCGCGAACATCACCGCCGATTCCTCCGTGATCGAGGTCTACGACAAGGGCAAGGACAAGGGCGTGGTGATCAGCCACCAGACCGTGCTCAAGAACGAGAAGGGCGAGAAGCTTGCGACGCTGGTCGCCTCGCGCTTTGCCCGCGGCGACGGCGGCTTTGGCGGGCCGAACCTGACCAAGCCCGATCTGCACAAGATCCCGTCGCGCGCGCCCGACAAGACCATCGACATCACCACGCGCCCCGACCAGGCGCTGGTCTATCGGCTCTGCGGTGACCGCAATCCGCTGCATAGCGATCCCGAGTTTGCGAAGAAGGCCGGCTTCCCGCGCCCGATTCTGCACGGCATGTGCACCTACGGCATCACCTGCCGCGGCGTGCTCCAGACCTACGCCGACTACGACGCGAGCGCCTTCCGCCAGCACGTCGCGCGGTTCTCCTCGCCGGTCTATCCCGGCGAGACCGTCACCATGGACCTCTGGAAGGACGGCAATGTGATCTCCTTCGAAGCCAAGGTGAAGTCGCGCGGCGTCACCGTGATCAAGAGCGGCAAGACGGTGCTGGGTTAGGTCGGTCTCGTGCCGCGGACGCAGCGCAGCACGCAGTGATGCGCTGCTGAGCCGGGGCCCAGAGGACGTAGCAAGGAACTGGGTCCCGGCTCTGCGACGCAGCGTTTCACGCTGCATCGCGTCCGGGACACGAGAGAACAAGGGACACGAGAGAACAAAAACAAACAGGGAGAAGCCACCATGGGATTACTCGACGGCAAGGTTGCGCTGATCACCGGCGCGGGCGGCGGGCTTGGTGAGGCCTACGCAAGACTGTTCGCGCGGGAAGGGGCATCCGTCGTCGTCAACGACCTCGGCGGCCCCCGCGACGGCTCCGGCGCCGACAAGTCGATGGCGCAGCTTGTGGTGGACGCGATCAAGGCGGAAGGCGGCAAGGCCGTGGCCAACGGCGCCGACATCTCCACCATGGAGGGCGGCCAGTCGGTGTTCGACGACGCCATCAAGCACTTTGGCCGCGCCGACATCCTCGTCAACAATGCCGGCATCTTGCGCGACCAGACCTTTTCCAAGGCCTCGGAGGCCGACTGGGACAAGGTGATCAAGGTCCACCTCAAGGGTACCTTTTGTTGCACCATGCCGGTGTTTCGCTGGATGCGGGAAAACGGCGGCGGCGTCATCGTCAACACCTCCTCGACGTCCGGCCTGATCGGCAATTTCGGCCAGACCAATTACGGCGCGGCCAAGGGCGGCATCTGGGGCCTGTCCAACGTGCTGGCGATCGAGGGCCGCAAATACAACATCCGGATCTGGACGCTGGCCCCGGGCGCCTTGACCCGCATGACCGCAGACCTGCCCCGCTATAAGGAGAACCCCTCGGCGGCGCTGGGGCCGGACGGCATCGCGCCGGCCGTGCTATACATGGTCAGCGACTTGTCGGGCGACCAGACCGGCAAGGTGTTGGGCGTGTCCGGGCCCCGCGGCGTGCGCGAAATGCGGATGATGGAAATGGAAGGCTGGAAACCGCCGCACACGGGCTGGAAGGCCCAGGACATCGCCGATCATGCCAAGGAGATCTTCTTCTCCGAGGAGCAGATCAAGATGGGTGCGCGGCGGTTTTAGCCGTTGTTGTCGTTCCGGGGCGGCTCGAAGAGCCGAACCCGGAACCTCGAGATTCCGGGTTCGCGCTGCGCGCGCCCCGGAATGACGGAGAAAGAGAGAGACTGATGAAACTGACCGCCGACGCCAAGGGCACCTTCGCAATCGCGCCGACGCCGTTCCACGATGATGGCCGGATCGACGAGCGCTCGATCGACCGCCTGACCGATTTCTACGAGGAGGTCGGCTGCGACGGCGTCACGGTGCTGGGCATCCTCGGTGAGGCGCCGAAGCTCGATGCCGCCGAGGCCGAGCAGGTGGCGGTGCGCTTCGTCAAGCGCGCCAAGAAGATGCAGGTGATCGTCGGCGTCTCCGCACCGGGATTTGCCACCATGCGCTCGCTGGCGAAGGCCTCGATGGACGCGGGCGCGGCCGGCGTGATGATCGCGCCGCCGCCGTCGCTCCGCACCGACGACCAGATCGTCGGCTACTTCAAGCAGGCGGCGGAAGCGATCGGGCCGGACGTGCCCTGGGTGCTCCAGGACTATCCGCTGACCTTGCAGGTGGTGTTCACCCCGGCCGTGATCCGCAAGATCGTCATGGACAATCCGAACTGCGTGATGCTCAAGCACGAGGACTGGCCGGGGCTCGAAAAGATCTCGACGCTGCGCGGCTTCCAGAAGGACGGCTCGCTCCGTCCGCTCTCGATCCTCTGCGGCAATGGCGGCACGTTCCTCGATTTCGAGATGGAGCGCGGCGCCGACGGCGCCATGACCGGCTATGCGTTCCCCGAGTTGTTGATCGACGTCGTGAACCTCTCCAAGGCCGGCAAGCGCGATGCCGCGCATGACCTGTTCGACGCGCATCTGCCACTGATCCGTTACGAGCAGCAGCCGGGCGCGGGCCTGGCCGTGCGCAAACACGTGCTCCAGAAGCGCGGCATCATCGCTTCCAGCGCGCAGCGCAAGCCGGGCGCGACCATCACGCCGGCGGCAAAGGCCGAGGTCGAGTATCTCTTGTCGCGCGTGGCGAAGGTCGACAAGCGCGCCAATCTCCAGCCGCAATCCAGCGCCGCAGGTTAGTTGCATGGCCGAGACCGCCGCATCACGCCCCGCGTCGACGATCCTCCTGCTCCGTGACGGAACGGCTGTCGACGGCAAGAGCCGCGACGAGGTGGAAGTCTTCATGATGGTCCGCCATCATCAGATCGAGTTCAACTCGGGTGCGCTGGTGTTTCCCGGCGGCAGCGTCGATGCCGGCGACAACGAGATTGTCGCCCGCGCTGACCTCTATTCGGGCGGCGAGGGCCTCAGCGAAGCGGAGCGCGGTTTCCGTATCGCCGCGATCCGCGAGACTTTTGAGGAAAGCGGCATCCTGCTGGCGCGCTCCAGGGACTCGGGCACGCCGATCGACGCCAGGCGCGCCGGCGAGATCGCGGATGCGCATCGCGTCGCGCTCAACGAGCACAAAATCAGCTTCCTCAGCATTCTCGCCGACAACGGCCTCCAGCTCGCGCTGGACACGCTGGTGCCTTATGCGCACTGGATCACGCCGGAGGGCATGCCGAAGCGGTTCGACACCTGGTTCTTCCTCGCGGCTGCGCCGCCCGACCAACTCGGCGCCCATGACGGGCGGGAGTCGACGGACTCGATCTGGGTCTCGCCGCGCGCGGCGGTGGAGGGCGGTGAAAGCGGCCGCTTCAAGCTGCCGTTCCCGACCACGCGCAACCTGATCCGGCTGGCAAAGCAGGCCAGCGTAGGCGCCGCGCTCGACCATGCCCGCGGCATGTCGATCGTCACGGTGATGCCGGTCATGACCAAGACCGAAACCGGCCGGCAGCTCCGCATCCCCCGCGAGGCCGGCTATGACGGCGAGGTGTTCGAGGTCGGCGCAGTCGGCTAATACACTTCGACACGCAGCGAAGTATTGGCTGCTACGGACGCGCTAGGTTCCGTCCATCGCGAATGGACGGGACGCGCCATGGACAACCGGCAGGACACCAATATCGCCTTTGAACTGGCGCTGCTGGTTGCGCTCGCAACGCTGTGGGGCGGCTCCTACACCTTCATCAAGCTCGGCGTCGCCACCATCCCGCCGATCACGCTGATCGCGGCGCGCACCACCATTGCCGGCCTGCTGCTGCTCGTCGTCATGCGGGCGCGCGGCGTCAAAATGCCGACGGACGCCGCGACCTGGCAGCGCTTCGCCTTCCAGGCCGTGCTCAACAGCGTGATCCCCTGGACGCTGATAGCCTGGGGCGAACGCCATGTCGATGCCGCGCTCGCCACCATCCTCAACTCGGCCGGACCGATCTTCACCTTCCTGCTCACGGCCATGGTCACCCGCCATGAGGCGACCACGCCGCGCAAGCTCCTCGGCGTGGTCGCCGGCATGGCCGGCATCTTGCTGATCGTCGGCGTCGACGCGTTCCATGACGTTGGCGGCGGGCTTGTGGCGGAGGCTGCGATCGTCGCCGCCACCATCTGCTATGCCTGTGCCGCGATCTTCGGGCGTGGCTTCAAGGGGCTCGATCCGATGGCGCCGGCCGCCGGGTCGCTGCTTGCGGGGGCGGCGGTCCTGATCCCGGCTTCGCTCCTGTTCGAACAGCCCTGGACGCTGTCACCCTCGCTGAGCTCGATCCTGGCGCTGCTCGCGCTGGCCGTGTTCTCGACCGCTGCGGCATTCGCGATCTATTTCCGCCTGATCCAGACCCTCGGCTCGGTCGGCACCACCGCGCAGGCCTATCTCCGCGTGCCCATCGGGGTCGCCATCAGCGTCGCCTTCCTCGGCGAAACCTTGAGCCGGACGGCCTGGCTCGGGCTCGCCTGCGTCGTCATCGGCGTCGCCGCCATGACGATCCGACCCCGCAGGCCGGCCCGCGTCAAAACGTCATAATCCGGAACAAGCGGCGGGCCGAGGACCGCAACTTTAAGGGTTTTCCGCGGCCGAAGGCATGTTCCCCCGGGGCCGCAATACGTCGTATATTGGGCTTCCAATAGCCCGGTCCTTAAAGCACCAATGTCCGCCGAATCGACGCCGACCCCTGAGAAAAAGCGAATCTTTTCGCTCTCCATCGGCCAGCTCACGTTCGGCAGCTTCCTGCTCGTGCTGGCGGTGATCATCGTCACCTCGACCGCGAGCGTGATCGCGATCCGGCACATCGATACCACTTTCGCCGAGTTGCAGCGGCTGCAGAGCGTCGGCGACCTCGCCGAGGATATCGACCGTCGCATGAACGAGCTGCGCCTCGCCGCGCGCGACTTCGTCACCGATCCAGGCGCCGGCATCCAGTTCAAGCAGGTCGGCGAGGCGGCCTCGACGCTCAGCGACATCCTGAAGAAGACCCGTATCGAGCTTGCGCCCGAGCAGCAGGACATGATCGACGGGGTCACCGAGCGGCTTGCGACCTATCGCAGCGGCCTGGAGCGGATCTCCGCCCTGATCGACCGGCGCGCCCAGCTGCTCGCCGGGCTGCCGCCGCTGCGCGACCAGTTCGATGCGGCTGTCGCCAGCACGGCGGACCGTGAGCTTGCGTCCCGCCTGTCGGAGGCGCAGAGCCGGATCGCGCTCGGGCTGCTCGCGCGCAACCCGTCCGCGGCCGAGCAGGCGGCGGATAGCATGCGGGCGATGGACATCACCGATGCCAGTCTGAAATCGGCCGTGAACAATTACGCCGAGGCGATCATCGCAGTCGCCGTGCGGGAGCGGCAGATCGCGGACATCGATCGCGAGGTGCTGGGAACCGAGGGCCGGCTGATCGGGCGGGTCACCGAATTGCTGCGCGAGGTCAGCGCGCGGCGCGGCCACGTGCTGTCGCGCGACTTCGCGCGCACGCTGACGGAGGCAAGATGGCAGAGCATCGTGCTCGGCACGATCGGCGTGCTGATCGGGATTGCCGCCGCGATGTTCGTGGTGCGCAGGACGGTGCGTCCGCTCGCCCAGATCGCGCGATCGATTCGCGCGCTTGCCGCCGGCGAGAAGAACACCTCGATCCCGTCGGCCGACCTCGACAACGAGATCGGCGACATCGCGCGGGCGGCCGAAGTGTTCCGCCGCGCGCTGGAGGAGGCCGACACGGCGCGCGAGGCGGCGGTGCGCGCGCTCACCGAGCAGCGGCTGGCCGAAGAAAGCTACCGCAAGCTGTTCGAGGGGTCGGTCGACGGCATCTACGTGACCACGCCGGCCGGCGACCTCCTCAACGCCAATCCGGCGCTGGCGCGGATGATGGGCTATGACAGCCCGCAGCATCTCATCGACAGCATCAACGACATTGCCCATACCATCTACGTCCATCCCGAGGCGCGCGCCGAATATCAGCGCCTGATGGCGCGCGACGGCATGGTGCGCGAGTTCGAGTACCAGGTGCGCCAGCGCAGCGGCGACATCCTCTGGCTCTCCGACAGCGCGAGCGGCGTGCGGGACGAGGCGGGCAACATCGTCCGCTACGAGGGCACGCTGCGCGACATCACCGACCAGAAGCGCGCTGAAGACGCCATTGCCGAAGGGCGGCGCCTGCTCCAGCAGGTCATCGATACGGTGCCCGCGGTCATCAACGTCAAGGATCGCGACCTGCGCTATGTGCTGATGAACCGCTACATGGCCGGCATCTTTGGCATCGAGCCCGGCGACGCGCTCGGCCGCACCACCGCCGACCTGATGTCGCGCTATGGCGCGGCCAAGTCCGACGAGAGCGACAAGCGCGTGCTCAATTTCCGCAAGGGGCTCGGCTTCTACGAGGAGGAGTACAAGGATAGCTCCGGCAACATGCGGCAATGGCTGGTCAACAAGCTGCCGCTGCTCGATGCCGAGGGCGAGATCGAGCGGATCGTCACCGTTGCGCTCGACATCGGCGAGCGCAAGCGCGGCGAGCAGGAGATGCGCAAGGCCAAGGAAGCCGCCGAGACCGCGCTGCGCAATCTGCGCGAGACCCAGGCCTCGCTGATCGAGGCGGAGAAGCTCGCCGCGCTCGGGCGCCTGGTCGCCGGCGTCGCGCACGAGGTCAACAATCCCGTCGGCATCAGCCTCACGGTCGCCTCGGCGCTCGAGCGCAAGACCGCGATGTTCACCGCGGAGGTCGAACGTGGTGAGTTGCGCCGCTCCACGCTCAACGACTATCTCCACACCAGCCGCGACGCGTCCTCGCAGCTCGTGGCCAATCTCAACCGCGCCGCCGAGCTGATTCAGTCGTTCAAGCAGGTTGCGGCCGACCGCAACTATTCGGATCAGCGCAGCTTCGATCTCGCCGATCTCACCGAGCAGGTGGTGATGAGCCTGCGGCCGGGCCTGCGCAAGCACAACCTGACGCTCAACGTCGAGTGCCAGCCCAATCTGACCATGAACAGCTATCCCGGCCCGTACGGGCAGGTGCTGACCAATCTGTTCCTCAATTCCGTTGCGCATGCATTCCCGGACGGCCGGCCCGGGACCATCGACATCCAGGTGCGCGAGTCCGGCAAGGACAATGTCGAAATCATCGTCTCCGACAATGGTTGCGGCATGTCGCTCGACGTGCGCCGCCGCGCCTTCGATCCGTTCTTCACCACGCGSCGCGACCAGGGCGGCACCGGTCTCGGGCTGCACATCGTCTACAGCATCGTCACCAACCGGCTCGGCGGGCGACTCGATCTCGATTCCGAGCCGGGCAGCGGCACGCGCATCCAGATGATCCTGCCGCGCGTCGCGCCGCTGGAGCAGGCGGCGGAATAGCTAGTCGACGTCCGCAAGCTTGTGCAGGGTCGCGCCGAAAATCAGGCTGGCCTTGCCGACGAGCGCCGTGCCCGTCATCTCCGCGCGCGTGTCCGTGTAGGTGCCGCTGACGCCGATGCCGACCGGAGCAGGACCGCCGAACAGCGGATTGTCGTCGCCGCGCGGCGAGGTGTGCCGCTGTACCAGCACCTCGCCCTTGAAGGTGTTGTTGTCCTTCACGCTGTAGCTGCCGGTGTAATAGAGATAGGCGTCGCCGCCGAGGATCTTGCCGTCGCGGAAAAGAATCACGCCGCTGCCCTTGCCGGCTCGACCGTCGAGCAGCGTCACGTGAATCGAATAGAGGCCGTTCTTCATAACGTCCCGCAGGTCGGTGGCCGTCGCCCGAGGCGCACCGGTCAAGCGTTTATGCCAAAGGCCATCCCCTGGCGCAACGCGGCAGTTTGCCGGTTGGCAAGTCGGCCAGACCGTAATTTCCCGGCTTGTCTGTGACGCCGTTATGACGGTCTCATCATGAGGCGAGGCTGACCGCTGCGAATCGGAATTGGCCCGCGAAATGCATAACCATTGTTGCACTGGCCGCGGGGTGCTGGAGCAAGACGAACGTGAGCAACTGGATCGATTCCGGCGGCGATGAGCCGCGTCTGTACAGTGCGCGTCCCACGAATTGCGAAAGACAAC
Organism: Bradyrhizobium sp. P5_C12; assembly: GCF_054049735.1. Taxonomy (NCBI): domain Bacteria; kingdom Pseudomonadati; phylum Pseudomonadota; class Alphaproteobacteria; order Hyphomicrobiales; family Nitrobacteraceae; genus Bradyrhizobium; species Bradyrhizobium sp. P5_C12. The sequence goes on along the minus strand of NZ_JBFULU010000004.1, from coordinate 14,811 downwards.
ATCGGCGAATCGGCGCCGCGACGCGCTGGCGAAGCGCGGCGAGGCTGGGCTGCGCATTAGCCCTGATTGCCCTCGCTGCCCCCTTCGGGCACGCGCGCGACCGCGGCCAGTTCGTCAACACCAATGCCGACTTGAAGGCCTGGTTCGACGGCCTGCGAAGCGGCAAGGGGCCATGCTGCTCCGATGCCGACGGGTCGGCGCTGTCGGACTCCGACTGGGACAGCAAGGACGGGCACTATCGCGTCCGCGTCCCGCGTTATGGCTATGTGATCGACGGCAAGCAGCAGGAACTCATCTGGGTCGACGTACCCGAGGAAGCCGTGATCTCGGAGCCGAACCGGGTCGGACGCACCATGGTCTGGCCGATCTACGGCTACACGGGCGTCACCATCCGCTGCTTCATGCCCGGCAGCATGACCTAAGCGCGCCGGGCGACAGTTCGCCCGGCTGACGCCCGATCCGGTCCGCGCCGCCTCAGGTATATTTCTTGTCGCGCTCGAGCAGCTCGATGGAAATGCCTTCGGGGCCGCGGATGAAGCAGATGCGGACGCCGGGCCGGATCGTGGTCGGCTCGCGCGTGAAGGTGACGCCCTTGGCCTTGATCTCGGCGGCGACGGCGTCGATGTCCTTCACCGTGAGACCGAAATGGTCGAGGCCCTGATGGGGATGCGGTGGCGGCGGGCTGACGGCGTTGTCGCCCTCCAGCGGCGCGATGAAGATCCTGGCGCCGCCGAGGTTCACGTCGATCCGTCCCGGCGCGCGCACGATCTCGCCACCGAGGATGTCCCGCAGCCAGGCCGCCGTGGCCTCCGGATCGGGGCTGCGCAGATGGACGTGATCCCAAGTGACGACGACTGGCATTTCATTTCCTCCCGACGGGGTCTTCGCGATGTTGCAGCGCATGTTAGCGAGCCCGGCCGGTGATCGCCACCGTCGTTCCCGGATTCGCATGAGCGCGGGAACCATAGTTCGTCTCCTGGATTAAAGTAAGCAGTGGCCGGGTCTGTCGTAGACTGCCCGCATCGTGTCGAACGGATGCGCAACGAAATGCCTCGGCCGCGATCGGTGACGCACCCATGACCACAGGGTTTGACCGGATCGGGTGGGGACGCTTCGCGGGGCTCAGCGAGCATCTGGCGCGGGGCGCGACGATCGCGAGCGTTTCGTTCGGCCGAAGCCTTCTGTGGCTGCTGGCAGCCCTCATCGTCGGCTGCGCCGTGTGGATGCTGATACCTCTCTCCAAAGGAAACACCGCTCAGGTCGAGCCCGTGAACGCGGCGTTGGCCGCTGTTGAGCCGGTTCCCCCGGCGGCGGCAGGGGCGCTCTCCGAAGCGCAGGCTCCGGCAGCGGCAGAACTCGATCGTCTCAGGATTTCATCTCAGACCTGGCGCCGTGGCGGCCTCGGTTCGAAGGCGCTGGTGACGTTCACCCTGCGAAACGACAATGATTATGCCATAAGGGATGTCGAGATCGTCTGCGCCTTTACGCGGCGCGATGGCAGCCATCTGACCGATCGCAGCCGGATACTGGCCGACACCGTCAGCATGAAGAGCCGCAAGACCTTTGCGCATATCCCCGTCGGCTTCATCAATATCAATGCCGATCAGGCGAAATGCTCGCTGGTTGCGGCACGACGTGCATAACGGGCTGCGCGGCCCCAGTAGCGGAAACGTGACTGTTCCGGCCCTTGGTCAAAAAACTTGATGTCGCCATTTGAACCTAACGGCTGGGCTTAGGAACCAACTATAGGATCGCCTGTTAAGGCGAGGAGCCCACGCGTGGATGCGGGGGGGAGCGCGGCCCATGCCCATCTTTCGGTATTTCGTTTTCGTCGGTGGAGCGCTGCTCGCACTGTTGTTCGCGGTGGATTTCGTTCTGCCGGCCTCTCCCGTTGCACAGGGTGTGGCGACTGCAAGCAACAGCCAGCCCCTGATCCGGATCCGCTCCGATCGCCATCTGCCCGATCGTGTCGTGATCGACACCAGTCAGCCAACCATGGCCGCGCCCGTGGTGAAGACGGCGGCTGCGACCCAGCCGCCGGTGCAGGCGGACGCGCTGGCCGAGTTGTCGGCGAAGGCAAGGGTGCGCGAGACCTTCGCGCAGTTCGCGCCGGCCGCAGCGAAGGCCGATGCGGCCTCGGTCAAGAGGGCCGACGCCAAGCCGCAGGTCCAACCCAAGCGCAAGGTCGCCAGGACGCATCCGGCGCCGCAGCAAGGCAGGCCGATGATGCTGGTGGCACAGCAGCCGCATTTCAGCCCCTTCAACATGACCTGGTGAAAGCTTCGATCTGCCTCAGCGGGGGCGGGTAGGGGCTTTTTATTGTCAAACCTGTCTGCTAATTCGAACACATCCGAACGATACGCCCGGTGATGGCTCGCCCAGCACCGACCCCCGTATTTCGGTTGTGGCCCGGCGCGGGCCGAAGCGCTCGTAGCTCAGCTGGATAGAGCATCGGATTTCGATTCCGAGGGTCGGGAGTTCGAATCTCTCCGAGCGCGCCAGTCTCGATGTTCGGCTTATGTTCCGGAAGGCTGCGAGGCGTGCGGCGGCCTGAGCGGTTGGCAGCATGGACAGCCGGCCGCGCGCCAGCGTCTCCGATGGCGGTTCATTGAACGTCGCGCGGCAAGGTCTCAAAGCCACTGAACGACATTTCGTCTAACCCGCAATCGATGCCATGGTCGAAATCATATCAATGGTGAAACGTCTGATTCCGTGAATCGCGAAACGAGCCGTAATATTGCGGTCATCATGGAATGCGGTGTGGATCTGAGACCCCGGCGGAGGTTGTCCGAAGGTCCTCGAACGAGTGGGCGTGATGCGAAGAGCCCGCGCGTCAACGCTCTCCGATCATCGGCCGGCCCAAGGCGAGATCGATGAAATGGACCCGCGTGCAGGCGGGGCAGCTGAACGCTTCGAAACTTCGGCCTTCGCGTTTCGGCTGTCTTTCCAGATGGGTTTGAACATTCATGCCCGTCTGAGGGCATCGAAAAACGATGAGATCCGCCATCGGCACAGAATGCCGGGACGGTGATTTCTTTCTTTGATCTAAATCAGATTTGGAATTGGTCTCAGCGGTCGCGAGCCGAGTGCGTTGTCTCGCAAATGGGAAAGGGGCCCGAGGGCCCCTTCAGATCTCACCAGCGGCGATAGCCGTCATAGCGTGGACCATAATAGCGCGGACCGTAATATCTCGGGCCGTAATATCGCGGCGGGCCATAATATCCCGCGCCGTAGCCGTATCCATAGGCGTAGTTCGGCCGCCACCAGCAGCGCCCCCATTCATTGCAGACCATGCGGACCTGCTCGACGTCGGAGACCTGCGGCGTCGCAGGTGCAGGCGCGATGGGCATGGCGGACGCCGCCGGCGATGCCACGATGGCACCGAACAGGGACGCGGCGACGAGGCCAATTTTGAACTTCATGATATCCTTCCTCTGCTTACGAAATGCACGATATCGAACATGTTCTGATCAAATTGTGGCGGCACCGAAATGTAATGCTGATGAACAAATCTTCAGCCAAGTCCGCCGCAGGCCTGATCCAGCTTCGCAAGACTACCTGATGTTCGCGCGCACGGCCAATGCTGCGCTTGCGCCGCGGCCACCTCGCAGGAGATCGCCACCATCCTTGATCCTGCGCAATTCGCGCGCGCGGCTTCGTCCCTAGTCTTGTCGCCGTGGGCAGTCCTCTCGAGGCATTCGAGGGAAGCATCTCTGGCGGTCGCTCCGCGTCGGTCGGAGGGCTGCGCCCGCAGATCGTTTGGAGCAGTGCAATGAACAAGATGAGAATCGACAAAGGCGACTGGCTGGTCGTGTGCGACGGCCGCAAGGCGCTCATTTTGGAGAATCTCGGCGATGAGATTTTTCCGAACCTTCACACCAGGGAGGTGCATGAGCAGCCCAACCCTGCCACCGCCGCGCAAGCGACCGACGCGCCCGGCCGGTTGCATGCTGCGGTTGGYGGTGCGCGCAGTTCGGCGGAGCAGACCGATTGGCACGACGAGGCCGAACGCGCCTTCCTGCGGAGCCTCGCTGGCCGGCTCGATACGGCCGTCAGTTCAGGCGAGACCGCAGCTTTGACCATGGTGGCCTCGCCGCGTGCACTCGGCATGATCCGCGCCGACTATACCGACGCCGTGCGCAAGGCGCTCCAGGGCGAGGTCGGCAAGGACCTCGTCAAGCTACCGGTCTACGAGATCGAGAAGCAATTGCTTCTGTCGGGTGCCCCCAGTTAGGGCTCCCGCCGGGAGCGGACGCGTCGGCGCCCCTCAGTTGCAGGGGTGCCGGCGGCCGTCCTGGCCGACGTAGGTGGACGCGCTGCGGTAGCAGCCGTTGGTCGACGGGCCGTCATAATAGGCGAAGGTGCCGGGGGTGATGCCCGGTCCGTAATTGTGCAGATAGCTGATCTGGTAGGGCAGCGGGTTGGCGTGGTTGCGGTAATGCCGGTGGTGCCGCGCCTCCGCGAGGCTGGGGGCTAGGATTGCGGCCGACAGGGCAGCAACTGCGGCAACAAGCTTCAATTTGCTCATCTCGATTCTCCGGAACCCGCGCTGAGAGGTCGGTTCGTTATAGCGATTTTGGGCGGGCTAGGCACCCAAACGGCCGGAAATCCAGGCCAATTCCGCCGATTCCCGGGCGGGTGTGACCGAAATGCCGGGGCGCCCCCGGGCCTGCCCATTTTTGGCCTTTTCGGGATGCTTAACGAATTTCCCACACAAGTATGACCAAAGAGAATTCGGTTAGATTCCTGCCGGCCCCCTGGGGGTCCTTCGAGGCCGGTCCATTCCTGCAAGGTTTTCACCGTTACTTTGCCATGCGCATCACGCTCCTGAGCCTGCTGTTGCTCTCCGTCGCGGTCGCCACACCCGCGCGGGCGGATCTGCACATCACCCGCGACCATGGTGGCTATGTCGAGGAGTATAAGGCCAAGTACAAGCGCGTCCGCGACAAGCGCGAGCGCGTCATCATCGACGGCATCTGCAACTCGGCCTGCACGCTGGTGCTCGGCATCGTGCCGATGAACAAGATCTGCGTGACGCCGCGTGCGAGCCTTGGCTTCCACCAGGCCTATTACGACAAGGCCTTCACCTTCGGCATCAAGGTCACCAGCTCGGAAGGCACGTCCGACCTGATGTCCTACTATCCCGACGCGGTGAAGGACTGGATCCGCCGCAATGGCGGGCTCACCACCGACATGAAGAAGATCAAGAACGGGGTCGAGCTCTGGAAGATCATCGACCCCTGTCCGGAAGAATGGTGAGCGGCTGAGCTGAACCGCCGCGGCGGCTGTCCGTCGCAGCGCAGCATCGCCAGGGGACGGAATTCGCCGAAATTCGCGTTGCCGCATCGCTCCTGGTCGGGCAATGAAGGCGGCAATGAACCATAATCAAGAAAACATGGCCGCACGGGCGGCGCCGATCCTGTTCGTCGTGCTCTGGAGCACCGGATTCATCGGCACCAAATACGTCATCAACAACGCCGATCCCTTGACCTACCTCGCCATCCGCATGGCGATCGTGGTCGGTCTGATGGCGATGATCGTCGCGATTGCGCGGCCGAAATGGCCTGATGGTGTCGGCATCGCGCACAGCGCGGTGGCCGGCATCCTTGTCCATGGCTTCTATCTCGGCGGCACCGCGATCGCGATCGCGCATTCGATTCCGGCCGGGCTCTCCGCGCTCATTCCGGGCCTCCAGCCGATCCTGACTTCGACCATTGCGAACCGCTGGCTCGGCGACAAGGTGACGCCGGTGCAATGGGCCGGGCTCGTGCTCGGCCTCGGCGGCGTGGTGCTGATCCTGCACAACCGCCCCATGACCGGCGAAGCCGGGTTCGGCTGGCTCGCCTCGGTGGTCTCGCTGATCAGCATCACGCTCGGCACGCTCTATCAGCGGCGCTACTGCAACCACATCGACTGGCGCGCCGGCAATCTCGTGCAATATGTCGCCTCACGATCTTCTTCGCGGTCGGTGCCTTCCTGTTCGAAGACCGTGTGGTGCACTGGACGCGCGAGTTCGTGCTCGGGCTTGCCTGGCTCGCCGTCGCGCTCTCGATCGGATCGATCGGGCTGCTGTACTGGCTGATCCGCCATGCCGCGGCGACCTCGGTCGCGAGCCTGTTCTACCTGGTGCCCGCCGTCACGGCGCTGATGGCCTATGTGTTGTTCGACGAAAAGCTCGACGCGCTCGCGATCGCCGGCATGGCGATGTGCGCGGCCGCGGTGTTCGTGGTCAACCGGCGCTCCTAGGCCGGTAGGCCATGCCGCCGCAATACATCCCTGACGTGCGGCGCCGCTCATGCTAGGCTGCGCGCATTTCAGCTTCCCTTTGGCCACGGTGATTTCCATGAAAAAGGCGAGACGCGCACTGCTCGGCAGGTCCCTGAAGCCTGTCCGCATCGCATGCATCAACTACGCGGAAGAGCTGATGAGCGACCGGATGATGGGGAGGCTCACCGCCGCGCTCCAGAAATGCTACGACGAGCATTTCCTGCCGGTCTGGGGCTATCCCATCGACCTCGACGTCACCCAAAAGCCAAAGCCGACGGACTGGCAGTTGCTCTATTTTGACGACGCCACCCACAAGAACTTCCTCGGGCGGCACGAGCTGACGCATCGCGGCCAGCCGATCTCAAAGATCTTTCTGAAGGCGCTCGGCGAGGACGATCCAGTCAGCCTGGCGGCATCACACGAACTGTTCGAGATGGTTCTCGATCCGATGGCCAATCTGTGGGCCGACAAGACCCGGCACACCCAATATGCCTACGAGGTCTGCGACGCCGTGGAGGAGGAGTCTTTTCTCGTCAACGGCTTTCCGATGTCGAACTTCGTCTATCCGTCCTGGTTCGAGCCGTTCGAGCATCCTCGCGGCACCAAATTCGACCATATGGGATCGCTGAAGGCGCCGTTCTCGATGACGGAAGGCGGCTACGTCATCAAGAAGGTCAACGGCAGGAGGGTGATCAAGCAGTTTGGCTCACCAGAGAAGCGGAGGCGATTCGCCAAGGAGGACCGCCGCGGCCATCGCAGCGAATTTCGCGATCCGCAAGGCGAGCATCACCCGGGCCGGCGCGCAGCCAAGCGGCGAGGGTAGGGCACTTCACCGCAAAGCCTCCGGGTGCGCCGCACCCGGAGGCTCGCTCTGAGCTATCCTTGGGCTGCGATCAGCGCTTGGCCTTCTTGGCCTTTTTCTTCTTCTTGGCGGCTTTCTTGGGAGCTTTCTTTGCAGTCTTCTTGGCTGCCTTCTTCGCGGTCTTCTTGGCCGCTTTCTTCGACGACTTCTTGGCAGCTTTCTTCGTTGCCTTCTTGGCCTTCTTGGCGGCCTTCTTCGGCGCTACCTTCTTCGCGACCTTCTTGGCGGCTTTCTTGACCTTCTTGACGGCAGGGACTGCGGTGTCCTTGGGCGCTTCCACGGCGGTGGTGATCGGCTCCATCGCCTGCTCGGTTACGGGTTTATCGTCGTCCATATTGTCCCCCACGGTTTGAACGGAACGATGACGATAGCGGGATTCCAAATTGTGTCAAAGCAACGCTCAATCTTTGCGGATCTTTGCGTAGGCAGCCAACGCGCGCTCGCGCCCTTTGGCGTGGTCGACGATCGGCTGCGGGTAGGTTTCACCGAGCGTGACGCCCGCGCTCGCGAGCTCGATCGGCATTGCCCGCCAGGGCTGGTGGATCAGCTTTGGCGGCAGCGCTCGCAGTTCCGGCACCCAGCGGCGGACGTAGGTTCCATCCGGGTCGAACGTCTCGCCCTGGAGCACCGGATTGAAAATGCGAAAGTAGGGCGCGGCGTCGGCGCCGCAGCCGGCGACCCACTGCCAGTTGGCGGGATTGCTGCCGGCGTCCGCATCGACCAGCGTGTCCCAGAACCAGCTCTCGCCATCGCGCCAGTCGATCAGGAGGTGCTTGACCAGGAAGGAGGCGACCACCATCCGCACCCGGTTGTGCATCACGCCGGTGTGCCAGAGCTCGCGCAGGCCAGCATCGACGATGGGGTAGCCGGTGCGCCCGCGCCGCCAGGCGGCGCGCGCCTTGGCGTCGGGCTTCCAGGGGAAGCCGTCGAAATTGGCTTGCAGGTTTTCGGTGGCGAGGTCGGGGTGGTCGTGGAGGAGATGGCGGCAGAATTCGCGCCAGCCGAGCTCGCTCAGGAATTTTTCGATGCCGGGCCCGAGCGCGGGGTTCTCGGCCGCCGCGAAGCGCGCGGCATGCCAGACCTGACGCGGGCTGAGCTCGCCGAACCGCAAGTGCGGCGACAGGCCTGACGTGCCCAGCCGGTCCGGGCGGTCGCGGTCGCCGGCATAGCCGCGCGCGGTGTGCTTGAGGAAGTCGCGCAGGCGCGCGCGGGCGGAGGCCTCACCCGGCGTCCAGCTCTCGCGCAGGCCGCCGGCCCAGTCGGGCTTGCTCGGCTCGAGGTGCCAATGCTCCAGCGCGTCGCTGGCGACCTTGGGGCCGGGGCGTAGCGCTTTCGGTGCAGGTAGCGGTTTGGGCGGATCGCCGAGCGCCAGCACCCGCCGCCAGAACGGCGTGAACACGCGCAGGCCGCGGCCCTCCTTGTTGCGGATCGCTGAAGGCGGGACCAAGAGGTCTCCCGGGAAGCTTTGCGAGTCGACACCGAGCTTTGCCAGCGCTGCTGTGAGCTGTTTCTCGACTGCCTGATGCGGCGCCTGCGCGATCCCGTTCCAGTAGACCGCGCCGGCGCGGCTCTCGCGCGCCACCTCGGGGATCACCCTGGCCGCCGGTCCCTTGCGCAGGATCAGCGATCCCCCGCGCGCGGCGATCTCGGCGCCGAGCGCGCGCAGTGACTGCGCCAGCCACCAGCGCGCCGCGCCGCCCGGTGCGCGTCCGGCCGTCTCGTCCAGCGCATAGAGGCAGATCACCGGCGCGCCGGTCTTCGCAGCGGCATGAAGGGCAGGATGATCGGACAGGCGGAGGTCGTCGCGGAACCAGACGATGATGGGCGGCGCGCTTGGCGTGGTCAGGGATGTCCTCGTTTACATTTTGGAAACCATGCCGCGTCCAATGGTGTGAACCGTCGTTAATGCGACCGTAAGCCGATTGCACGTATATGCAGGAATTACGGGGGTAGTTCCATTCATGTCCAATCTTTCGACGGCGAAGTTCCTGCCGCAATTCAAACTTGGCACCAAGGCCGTCCTGTGCGCCGTGCTGCTGATCGCGATGAACACGGCGCTGGTGGTCGGCGCGGGCTATTGGTCGCTGACCTCCGCCTTCAACGAGCGCGCGCTGCGCGACATCGAGGCCAATCTGCGCACGCTGGCCCTGGCTTTTGCCGAGATCGTTCCTGACGCCAGGATCACGATGAGGGATGGCGCGGTGGTGCGCGCCGAGATCCCCAAGATGCCGGATTTTAGGGATCACGCCATCGTCGATCGCGCGGTGTCCTATGTCGGCGGCAACGCCACCCTGTTCGTGTTCGACGATGCGAGCGGGCAGTTCGTCCGCCGCTCGACCAACGTGAAGAAGGAGAATGGCGACCGCGCCGTCGGCACCCAGCTTGCCGCGGACCATCCGGCGCAGGCCCAGCTGCGCCGTGGCGAGGCCTACAAGGGTCCGGCCATGCTGTTCGGCAAGTCCTTCATGACGGCCTATTTCCCGGTCGCGGATGCAACCGGCAAGGTCGCCGGCATCCTCTATGTCGGTATCCCGATGGCGCAGTTCGAGAGCATGCTGGCGCAGGCCATCGAGAGCATGGCCATCGCGGCCGGCATCGCCGCGCTGCTGGTCCTGGTCCTCACCCTGCTGGTCGTCCGCCGCGTCACCCGGCCGCTGACCTCGGTCACGCGCTCGCTGACGGCGCTCGCCGACGGCCAGAGCGACGTCGCGATCGACTGCGAGGACCGCGCCGACGAGATCGGCGAGATCGCCCGCACGGTCGCCGTGTTCAAGAGCAATTCGCTGGAGCGGGCGCGCCTGCGCAGCGAGCAGGCGGCGGCGTCGGCTGCCGCGGCGGAGCAGCGCAAATCCGAGCTGCGCAATTTCGTCGAGGAGTTCCGCGGCAGCGTCGGCGGCATCCTCGACAAGGTCCTGAGCTCCTCCGGCGAATTCGAGCGCGTGGCGCGGCAACTCACCGACACCGCACGCTCCACCGCCGATCTGTCGGCCCAGTCGGCCGGGGCTTCCGAGACCGCCTCCGAGCATGTGCGCTCGGCGGCTTCGGCCTCCGACGAGCTGTCCCAATCGATCTCCGAGATCACCCGCAGGGTTCAGGAGTCCAACCAAATCTCCGCCGAGGCGGTGCGACAGGCCGAGGCCACCGATCAGCGCATCGCGCAGCTCTCCGAGGCGGGCTCGCGCATCGGCGACGTCGTCAAGCTGATCACCTCGATCGCCGAGCAGACCAATCTGCTGGCGCTGAATGCCACCATCGAGGCCGCGCGCGCCGGCGACGCAGGCCGCGGCTTCGCGGTCGTCGCCCAGGAGGTCAAGACGCTCGCCGGCCAGACCGCCAAGGCGACCGACGAGATCTCGAACCAGATCGCCAGCATGCAGCTTGCGACCGAGGAGTCGGTCACCGCCATCAGGGCGATCAGCCAGACCATCGAGCGCATCAGCGGCATCGCCGGCTCGATCTCGGCCGCGGTCGAGCAGCAGAGGAGCGCCACCCACAACATCGCGGCCAGCGTTCGTGCGGCGGCCTCCGGCACCGCCGACGTCGCGGTCAATGTCCGCCATGCCGCCAAGGGCGCCAGCGAGACCGGCGAGACCTCCAGCCGGATGTTCGCCTCCGCCCAGGCGCTGTCGGGTGAGAGCGTGCATCTGAAGGCCGAGGTCGACAGCTTCCTCGACCGCGTGCGCACGGCGTAGTCCAACGTAGTCATCCCGGGATGGTCCGAAGGACCAGACCTCAGGTGCGCAATTGCGCACCGGGGGATCTCGAGATTCCGGGTTCGATGCTGACGCATCGCCCCGGGATGACTTTTTGCGATCGCTTGGCGCGACCGCCAAAAGTCACTTCGGCTGCGGCACGATCCGGATGTAGGGCTTCGGCTCCTTCCAGCCCTGCGGGTAGATCGTCTTGGCCTCGTCGTTGGAGACCGAGCCGGCGATGATGACGTCCTCGCCCTGTGACCAGTCGGCCGGCGTCGCGACGCGATGCTTGGCGGTGAGCTGGAGCGAATCGATGACGCGCAGGATTTCCTGGAAGTTCCGCCCCGTCGTCATCGGATAGACCAGCACCAGCTTGATCTTCTTGTCCGGCCCGATGATGAAGACGTTGCGAACGGTCTGGTTGTCGGCCGGCGTGCGGGTGAGGGGATCGCCCGATGTGGAGGCCGGCAGCATCTCGTAGAGCTTCGAGACGTTGAAGTCGGTGTCGCCGATCATCGGATAGTTCGGCGCGGCGCCCTGGGTCTCCTTGATGTCCTCCGACCATTTGGAATGGCGGTCGACCGGATCGACCGAGAGGCCCATCAGCTTGACGCCGCGCTTGTCGAATTCCGGCTTCAGCTTGGCCAGCGCGCCGAGCTCGGTCGTACAAACCGGCGTGAAGTCCTTCGGGTGGGAGAACAAAAGCGCCCAGCTGCTGCCGATCCAATCGTGGAACTTGATCTTCCCTTCGGTGGTCTCGGCTTCGAAGTCGGGGGCGGTGGTGCCGATCGGGAGTGTCATGGTTCTACCTCATCATATTGAATTTACTTGAGAATTCAGTTCGGCCGTCATTGTCAGTATAGGGTCTTGGCGATCTCAAGTGAACCGCTTCAAGTAAAATGTGAATTCCTTCCATGAAGGGCCGATTTTCTAGCACCTTTCTGTTAGAGGGGCCCCTGCGGCGAAACATCTCCACCGGAGCCGCACGGTCTCGATTGCCCCGATAAAGCCTTTTATGACCCGCATCACGCTGGCCCGACGTTTGATGGAACCGAAACGGTCCTGACAGCGACCAATTGGCAACCATCGAGAAAAGTCGCGATCCCCGTATCGAATCATTAACCACCCCTTTACGTCCGCATGAAAATGCTGGTCGATCAGAAGAAATCTGGAAGTGAACTATGTCTGCCGCAGTGCCGAAGTCCGTTGAGTCGCCGTCCCTCGAACCGTCCTGCCGCGATACCGCGGCCCATGCGCTGACCATCGTGCGCGACGGCGTGATCACGGGCGAAGGCCCGACCACCAAGGGCCGGGTGCACTTTTCCCGCTCGCTCGATGCCGATGACACCGCCTGGTGCGCCCGCATCCTGACCGCCACAGCCGTCAACGACCAGCCGGTCAGCCGCGCCGAAGCCGAAGCGCTGTTCGAGATCAACGAAGCCGCGACCGAGCGTAGCGATGGCGGCCGGTTCGACGACCTGCTCGCCAAGGCCGTCGCCCACTACGCGGCCAGCGCCTCGGGCGTGAAGGTGCCGCCGCGCAGCGTCGCGCTGTCGGCGGAGTCCGACATCGAGAGCTGGGCGCCGTCCTATGCTTCGAAGGTCAACAGCGAGATGCTGGAGTGGATCGCCGGCCAGATGCGCGGCAAGCGCCAGACCAACCGCCGCCTGATGGCGATGGTGGCGACCTTCCTGGGCGCCACCGCGCTGCCTCTGGCGGGCCAATTGCCGAACGTGTTCGACATCGGCATGTAGGAATTAGAGATTGTCGCGCCCCTTGCGGGGCGCGAGCGAAGCGGCGGGGTTATTTCCCCGCCGTTTTTTGTTTGCCGGCGTCCGGCTCGAGCCCGAGCGTGCGGCCCGGGAAGCCGGCGGCGTCGAAATAGCGCTGGCTGCCGACGCGCTGCGTGTTGAGCACGGTCTGCAGGCCGTTCTCGGACATCTTCGACTTCTCCACGCCCTTGTATGCCTTCGGCACGATGCCGTTGGGCAAGGCCTCCGACATCACCCGGCCGACCAGGCCGCCGTTCTGCGCGCCGCGCAAGCCCATGAGCTGGGCGGCCGTCATGCCGACGTCGGCGTTGCTGACCGGCAGCTCGTCGACGAAGCCGGCTTTGAAGTCCGGTCCGATCGCGGCCATGAAGTTCATGGTGTCGCCGCGGCTGAAGCTGCCATGCATGCCCTGGCCCTGGCGCAGCACGGTGTCGGCCACTTGCACCGAGCAGTTGGTCGGCGCCTCGCCGCACTCGCTGGCATAGGAGCGGAAGTTGACGACGATCGCCGGCGTCGGCGTTGCCGCCTTGCCGCGCAAATTGATGCTCGACAGCGGCAGGGTGCCGGGGAAGCGGCCGAGGCGGTCGTCGACGAACAGGCCGGAGACATAGTCCTGCTCGAGCAGGGCCTTGATAGTCCTGGCCGCTAGCTTCTTGTCGTTGTTGGGCAGATAGACCAGGTCCGAGCCGCCATTGGTGGCGACGACGAGGTCGGGCTTCTCCGGATCCTTGCCGAGCACGCCGTTGCCGGCCTTGGGATGCTTGTTGCCTTCGACCTTCGCATTCTTGTCGTTGGGGTCGAACAGCGGCAGGTCGAGCGCCTTGGCGAGGTCGAGCGCGAGGAATCCCATCGGGAGGAAGTCCTTCGGCGTGTCGTCATAGCTGACCTTGGCCGAGGGGCTGGTCTTGCTTTCCTTGGAGATGGTCGAGAAGCCGTGGTCGGCTGAAACGATGATATTGGTCGAGGCGGCCAGGCCGAGCTCGTCGAGCGCCTTGCGGAGCTGGGCGAGGTTGGTGTCGGCGTTCTTGATGCCGGCCATCGAGGTCGGCCCGTTGATGCCGGGCATGATCTGGTTGAGGCTGTCGCCGGTGTTGTGCTGGCTGCCGTCCGGGTCGCGCGACCAGAACACCAGCACGAATGGCTTGTTGCGGGCCTTGAACATCGGCAGCACCACCTTGGCGGCGACGTCGGCGAAATAGGCCTGCTGCGCGACGTTGGCGACCGTGGTGCCCGGCGTCTTGGCGTCGCCCGCCTTGCTGTTGTCGCCGCGCGGCGGCGTGGCGATGGGGAGCCCGGCCTTGGTCAGCGCATCCTTCACCTCGTCCGACAGCGCCACGCCGTTCTTGCCGCCCGTGGAGTCGTCGAACACGACCGAATGCAGGCCGGGCTTTTCGGGTTTGTCGGTGTGGTCGAACTGGTAGGTCGGGCCGACCTTGCCGATGGCGGCCGTGCTGAGGCCCTTGTCGCGGGCCATCTTCAAAATCGTCTCTTCGTTGAGATAGTCGCCCTTGAAATGCTCGTCGATGTCGCCGAGCACGGCGTCGTTCTYGATGAAGGGGACCACGGTGTCGCCTGCGGGGACGGAGGTGTAGTTGGTCCAGATCGTGTTGGAGAACACCCCGGTGTCGCCGAGATAATGGCCGGTCGACATTGCCGAGCCGTTGGCCATGGTGAAGGTCGGGAACAGCGAATGCGGGTTCTTGAAATTGACGCCCTTGTCGCGGACCTCGGCCATCGCCGGCGCCGTCTCGGGCGTGACCTTCAGCGCACGCAGCCCGTCAGGGATGAAGAGGATCAGGTTACGGGGCGTGTTGTTCTGGGCGGAGGCAAGTCCGGTGGACAGGACTGTCAGTCCGGCGGACAGCAACACCAGTGAACGGCGCATCAAATCTCTCCCTGCCTGCGGTGAGGCGGCTCGGCGGCCGACCGCGGCCCCCCGCCATCGTTTAGTTTTGCTGCATGACAGTTTTGTTACAAGAGCGGCCGGCTATGCAAGAGGCACAGACAGGGAAGGTGATCTTGCGGCCCCGGTCTCGTCACCGCGCCCATGGCGAAGCGATCCAGAAGCGCTCCGTGACGGCAGTCTTGGCGGCCGCCTGGCCGAAATTAATCGTCGAAAGCAAATGTCCAAATTCTAATCGCTAAAAAATATCCGGCTATCGATGCCTGCCCCTGGCGCTGGGAGAACCGGCCGTCATTCCGGCGCGGTCAGCAC